>JBEEGD010000495.1:0-3711 GCA_041166685.1 Acidimicrobiaceae bacterium
TGCGCTTCGACGTCTCAGACACCGGCGACGGCATCGAGGCCGAGAAGCTCGCACAGATCTTTCAGCCCTTTGCCCAGGCGGACACGTCCACGTCCAGGAAGTACGGAGGCACGGGTCTGGGACTGGCCATCAGCGGCCACCTGGTGGAGCTCATGGGGGGCGACTGCGGCGTGTCGAGCCGTCCAGGCGCAGGAAGCGACTTCTGGTTCACGATTGCGGTTCGCACGGTCGCCCACCTCGCAACCGAAGGCCCGCTGTCACCGGACGCCGTTCCTGCCGAGGTCAGTGCTCCGATCGTCGATGAAGGGCCTGTTCGACGATCAGCCGAGCACGGGCGCGTCTCCCGAATCCTGCTGGCCGAGGACAATCCGGTCAACCAGAGGGTGGCGACGGCCATGCTCGAGCATCTCGGCTTCGAGGTCGACGTCGTGTCCAACGGATCGGAAGCGGTGGAAGCCGCGGCCATCACGCCGTACCAGGCGATCCTCATGGACTGCCAGATGCCCGTCCTCGACGGCTACGAGGCGACGAGCGAGATCCGGCGGCTGCTGGAAGGATCCGCGCGCATCCCGATCATCGCCGTCACCGCCTCGGCCATGAAATCCGATCACCGACGCTGCCTGGCCGCGGGAATGGACGACTACCTACCTAAGCCCCTCAGCATGAAGGCGCTGGGCGCAGTCCTGGACCTCTGGGCCCCAGAGGGACCGGATCCCGCCGCCCAACCCGTACTGGACACGGTGATCGTAGACCGCCTGGTCCTCATGGGCGAGGCCGCGGACGAGGACCTCATGGGACAGTTGAGCGCATTGTTTCTGACCGATTCCGACTCACGAGTGATCGAGCTGCGCCAAGCGGTCGCAGACGACGACGCCCAGGCGGTTCTCCGATCCGCCCACACGCTGCGCGGAGCAAGCGCGATCCTCGGTGCAACCGAGCTTGCGCGCTTGTGCGCCACGCTCGAGATGAGCGGCGCGGCCGACGACCTCGCCGGCGTCGAGGAGCAACTCGAGGCAGTGGAAGCGGAGCTCGAACGAGTCCGTAGCGCCCTTGCTTCGCCGATTCCGACGCCGTGAGAATCCTGTTTGCCGACGACGAGCCGGCTTCCAGGCTCGTGGTCCAGACGGCGCTTCGAAACCTTGGTCACGAATGCCAGACCGCGAGCGACGGCGCCGAGGACTGGACGGCCTTCCAGTCGAACCGTCCCGAGGTGGTGATCAGCGACTGGATCATGCCCGGGCTGACCGGGCTCGAGCTGTGCCGCGAAATTCGGGCCTTCACGCCCGGCAACTACACCTATTTCATCATGATCACAAGCCAAGCCGCGCCCCATCAGGTGGTCGAGGGCATGGAGGCCGGAGCCGACGACTATCTCGTCAAGCCGCTCGACTCCGATGACCTCGAGGTTCGCCTGATCGCCGCCGCCAGGGTCACATCTCTCCACCGCCAGCTGGCCCAGCAGCGATTCGAGCTGGAGGTGCTGAACCAGGAGCTCACCGCCATCTCCCTGCGCGACCCGCTCACCGGGCTCGGCAACCGAATGGCCATCGACGAGGATCTCGACCAGCTCGAGGCCCGAGTGGTTCGCTACGGGCACCGTTACTGCCTTGCGCTGCTCGACGTCGACTGCTTCAAGTCCTACAACGACACGTACGGCCACCAGGCCGGCGACCAGGCTCTGCAGGCGGTCGCGGCCCAGCTCAAAAGCGAGGCTCGCGAAGGAGATGCGGTCTACCGCTACGGCGGCGAGGAGTTCCTATGCATCTTCCCGGAACAGTTCCTGGCGACAGCCGCGGTCGCAGCCGAGCGCATGCGAAGTGGCCTGGAGCAGTCGGCCATCCCGCACGCCGAGAGCCCACTCGGCGTGCTCACGCTCAGTGCCGGCCTGGCCATGCTTGACCCCGGCCGCGCGAGATCGGTGGACGACGTGCTCAAAGAAGCCGACGAGGCCCTGTACCGGGCAAAGCAGCTCGGCCGGAACCGCATCGAGTACGCGACGGCCCTGCAGCCGGCAGCCTGACGTTCGGTGACAGTCACAGTGACTGTCACCGGGGTACTACGCTAGGAGCGATGGCTGAGACGCTCGAGGGGACGGTCGCGCTCGTCACGGGGGCGAGCAGCGGCATCGGTGAGGCGACGGCGCGCTTGTTGGCGCAGCGCGGGGCCGCGGTCTCGATCGTCGCCCGCCGCAAAGAGCGCCTCGACGCACTTGCGAGCGAGATCGGAGCCGCCGGCGGACGCGCTCTCGTCATCGAGGCCGACGTGTCCGACCAGAAGCAGGCCGCCGGCGCAGTCGAGCAGACCGTCGCCGAGCTCGGACGGCTCGACACGCTCGTCAACAACGCCGGAGTGATGCTCCTCGGCCCGATCGTCGACGCCCCGCTCGAGGAGTGGGAGCGGATGATCTCGGTGAACGTGCTCGGGTTGCTCTACTGCACCCACGCTGGACTTCCGCATCTCCTGAAGGCGGCCGAGCGCGAGCCACGACAGGTCGCGGATGTCGTCAACGTCAGCTCGGTCGCCGGACGCCGTGCGAACAGGAATGCCGGGGTCTACAACCTCACGAAGTTCGGCGTCAACGCGTTCAGCGAATCACTTCGCCAGGAAGTGACAAGAGAGCACGTGCGTGTGTCGCTCGTCGAGCCCGGCGCGGTCAAGACCGAGCTGCGGTCGCACCTGCGTCCGGAAATCCGGAACCAGCCCTCGGTCTTCGACGACATCGAGACGCTCGAGGCCGAGGACATAGCCGACGCGATCGCCTACATCGTCACGCGGCCGCGGCGCGAGGCGGTCAACGAGATCCTGATCCGCCCGACCGAGCAGGAGCCCTGATCAGCCCAGGAAGGTCTGCTCCAGCAGATAGACGTTGAGACAGATGATCAGCGTCGCAACGACGATCGCGAGCGAGGTCGTCACCCGCTTGTTGACGAGGCCGCCCATCAGCGTCCGGTCACGCGTGAAGAGCACGAGCGGCACCAGTGCGAACGGGATCCCGAAGGAGAGGAAGACCTGGCTCAACACGAGCGCGTGCGACGGGCTCGCTCCAATCGCGAGGACGATCAGCGCGGGAGCCATCGTCACTCCCCGCCGGACGAAGAGCGGGATCTGCCTCCTGATGAAACCCTGCATGACGACCTGACCCGCGAGAGTCCCGACCGAAGACGAGGAGATTCCCGAGGCGAGGAGGGCGATCCCGAACAACGTGCCGGCGTCGGCGTGCAGGTACGTCCCCAGCGCCGTCGCGACCTCGGTCAGGTCGCTCCCGACCTCGGTTAGTCCCCGCGTGTGAAAGACGGCCGCCGCAGTCGTGAGCATCGCCATGTTGATGAAGCCGGCGATGCTCATCGCGATGACGACGTCCACGAGCTCGAACCGGAAGATCTTCCGCCGTGCCTCGTCATCGACGCCGACGAGGCGCCGTTGGGTGAGCGCGGAGTGCAGGTAGATGACGTGGGGCATCACGGTCGCCCCGATGATTCCGACAGCGAGCAGCGTTGCCTCATTGCCGGGAAGGCGCGGCACGAAGGTCCCGCCGAGCACGTCGTGCCCCGAGACGGGCGCCAGGAAGACCTCGATCGCGAACGAGAACACGATCGCCCCGACGAGCCCGGCGATCAGCGCCTCGCCCCGACGGAAGCCGTGCTCCTGGAGCGCGAGCACGCCGAACGCGACGACCGCGGTCACGAGCCCCGCGACGAAGAGCGGCATGTC
>JBEEGD010000496.1:0-3301 GCA_041166685.1 Acidimicrobiaceae bacterium
AGGCATCGCTGACCGATGCCTATTTCGTCGAGTTTCAGGACGCGAGCTGCGAGCGGCGCTGCTTGAGCACGGCGCGGACTCGGCGGGCGGTGCCTTCGGGGTCTCCGACGATGTGTTCGTAGAGGAGTCGCAACGTCAGCCAGCCTGCTTCGGCGGCATCACCATCGCGCTCATGGTCGCGTGCGATGTCTTGTATGCGCGTGTGCCACCGCCGCCCATCGGCCTCGACCACGAGCTTTGCGTCGACGTACGCGAAGTCAACGCAACCCTTCACGAACTGCCTTCCCGGGAACGGGAACTGCGCGATCGGGAGCGGAAGGCGGCCGCGTCGAATGGCCTCGAGCAGGTCTCGCTCGAGGCGGCTGTTGGGCGTTGCCTTGCCGCCTTGGAACGTATCGAGCACTCGCGTCAATGCGCGGACACCGGGTTTGCCGCGGCGAGCGACGGACGCAAGACACTCGCCGATTTCGACGTACGAAGCCAGGCCCGCGTGCTTTGTGTCCTCGACGATGTGCAGCAACCGCTTCGATGTCACGACAGCAGCCAGGTCGACGACGGTCCGCGGCACGGTCGTGACCGGCAAGCCGTCGATGCTCGTCACATGGCCCGGCAACACGTCACTCAACTGATGAATCGTCACGCCGGGGATCCGTTGGTATCCGCTGTGCGCCACGGTGAATGTAAGCCGGTTGCGAAGCACGTTCGGAATGCAGCGCACCTGCGCCGCAGACTCAAACGACACAGTTGCCAGAGGACCGACGGCCAGCCACCCGATCCAAAGGCGTTGTTGAAACGTCGACGGCGCGCTCGGGAGTACGTACACACCCGGCAACGCGCGACGCCAGACGCCACTTCCGAGCCGTCTCGTTCGAAGCGCCGACGGAACGTCATGCTCGTCGAGTTGCCACCCGGCGAACGATCCCTGCTGCCGGCGGGCCAGGTCGGTCGCCACCTCGTCCGCCCCATGCACAACATGAAACTGACTGAAAGTCCACGTACTCGTCAAGCCCTCACCGTTCTCGACGAAATAGGCATCGCTCACCGATGCCTATTTCGTCGAGTTTCAGGAGGCCAGGAGGTCGAGGGCCTGCTGGTGCAGGAGGCGCATGCCAACGGACTCGGTGAACTGTTCGCAGTCGGTGAGCAGATCGGTGGCGCGCTCACGATCTCCGGAGGCTCGCCGTTCGAGCAGCGTCTTCGCCATCCACCAACGCGTCCGCGCTGCGAGCACCGGGGCGCCGAAACCGTCTTCAAGCGCGATGGCCGCCTCGAACAGACCCACGGCGCGGTCGAGGTCGCCGAACACGAGTGCGCATTGACCACGCGCCCGATCGACCGACCCCTCGAACCCCATCGCCCACGCGTACAGGAGCAGCTCGCCTGCGAACGGCGCGATGCGTGGCTCCAACCACGCAGAGGTATCGGCATCGCCAAGAGCGCGGTCGACTCCACGAGGTCCGTGAACAGAATCGTGAGCGTCTGACCGGCCATCCGCCCTCCCGCGCCGTTCCGCACAGTTTGCACTGATTGAGTGTCAGGATGCGTCCGTGGCGGATGACAGCGGCACGGTGTCGGGCCTCCTGTTCACCGACCTCGAAGGGTCGACGGCGCACCTCCGTGCCCTCAGCGATCGGTACGGCGAGGTACTCGCCCGTCACAACGAAATCATCCGTTCCGCGGTGACCGAGGCGGGCGGGACCGAGGTCGGCGCCGAGGGCGACAGCATCGCTGCACTGTTCCCATCGCCCGCAGCCGGTGTCCGCGCCGCGATCGCCGCACAGCGAGCGCTGGCGACCGAGCCGTGGCCCGACTCACCCTGGCGCGTCCGCATGGCCGTGCATGCGGGGGTCGTCGAGACGACCGGGGCCGGAGCAATCGGTATTGGCCTGCACGAAGCCGCCCGCCTCCGCAACATCGCGCACGGCGGCCAGATCGTGGTGTCGGAGGCCGCCGCCACACACGGGGTCGACGCGCAGCTCACCGACCTTGGCCTGCACAACGTCCGCGATTTCGCGACACCCGTTCGCATCCACCAAGTGAAAGCCACCGGGCTCGACGACAGCTTTCCGCCCCTTCGCACAAGCGCGGGTCGTGACATCCCTCGCGCCGCGACGCCGTTCATCGGGCGTGTCGACGAATTGGAGGCGCTGCTCACCGTTCTCTCGACTAGCCAGATCGTCACGCTGACGGGAGCCGGCGGAAGCGGGAAGACGCGACTCGCGTATGAGGTCGCACGCCGAGTCGAGACACCTTGGATTGTCGTCGTCGAACTCGCTGGTCTACGAGACCCCTCTCAGGTCGAAGGCCAGATTGCCACCCGCGTGGGTGTTGGGGATCCGAGTGCCATCGCATCGGCCATCGGTGAGCGCGAGCTGCTACTGGTGATGGACAACTGCGAACACGTCGTCGACGCGGCCGCATCGATCGTCGCGTCGCTCGCATCGGTCTGCACGAATCTCAGCGTGCTTGCGACAAGTCGAGAGCCCCTCCATGTGACCGGCGAACGGGTCTGGCCGGTTCCTGTGCTCCAGCCGAGAGAGGCAAGCGAGCTGTTTCAGTCGCGGGCACAGACGCGCCGCGACGAGGCACTGATCGCCACCATGTGCGAGCGGCTCGGATGGATGCCGCTCGCCATCGAGCTGGCGGCCGCGCGCGTGCGATCGATGCCGCTCGACCAGTTGGTGTCGCGCCTCGACGACCAGCTGCGGGTGCTTACAACCGGAGCTCGCGACATCCCACGTCAGCAAACACTGCGGGCGACGCTCGACTGGAGCCATCAACTGCTGACGTACGACGAGGGCGTCGTTTTCCGCCGGGTCGGGGTCTTTGCCGGGGGCTTCACGCTGCCGGCGGCTGAGGCTGTTGCCGTCGTGCCCACGGACGTCGATGTACCCCGCGCTCTCGATGGTCTCGTGATGAAGTCGCTTGTCGACTTCACGCCCGAGGGCCGGTACCGGATGCTCGAACCCGTGAGGCAGTACGCAATCGAACGTCTGCAGGAGGTGGGTGAAGAGGAGCGAGTGCTCGAGGGTCACCTGCGCTGGGTAACACACATCGCAACGGACACTGCTCGCCAGCTGTTTGTCGACCGGGAATCAGTCGACGTCTTGGATCACGAGCGGGACAACGTTGGAGCGGCCATCGGGTGGGCATTCGACACCGGCCGGTTGGTGCAGAGCACCAACCTCGTGAGTCGGTTGGCGTGGTATTGGTTCACGAGCGGCCGCAGTGAGTCGTACGTGTGGCTTCCGCGCCTGCTCGACCAGGTCGACTCGCTGGAGATCAGGGATCGGGGAAAGGC
>JBEEGD010000497.1:0-10254 GCA_041166685.1 Acidimicrobiaceae bacterium
TCCACGAACTTGGGGTGCGGAGCGGGGCCATGGCCCCGCTAGCCACCCCAAGTTCGTGGACGTCATCCCGGTTGCACCACCGTCGTGTACGCGTTGGTCGCGTGGACGGGGCCGTGCAGATCGAGAACGAGCGAGAGGGGTCCTGACGTCTCCGGCACCGTGGTGCGGATCTGTCCAACGAGGACGCATTCGTCCGCGCCGACGTCGCCACCGAACGTCCAGTCCCGCACACCACCGCCCCACTCCAACCGGGCGCTCACCCGGCAACCCTCGAGAGGGCGCCGCAGATCCGACACCACATGGACGTCGAGATCCAGCGTCGAACCCGCTCGCACCGACGCAGGCAGCCTGTCGGCGACGACGACGACCGGCTGACAGGCGGCGGCCAACGCGGCATAGCCGAGCTTCGGCTGACGATCGTGCCCCAGCACCGACCACGTCACTGACGGCATGCCGTCGGCGAAGCAGAAGTGAGCGAACCCTCCCGTGGGTCGGTACTTGATGCGGCGCAGCGTCTCGATGTGGTGCTTCACGACGGTCGCTTGATATTGCTGGGTGGCGGTGCGCCATTCGTCGAAGCTGCCGTAGCTGCTCGGCGGCACGTATCGATCGAAGATCGGCTTCTGCAACGCGTGCCGGTGCCCCAGACGTTCCCAGTCGAGGTTCGGCCAACGCTCTGGTTCACAGAACCCGGCGTCGGCCGGCACGGCTTGCGCTCCGAACTCGGTGACGAAGCGAGCCAGGCGCGGCACCGTTGCACACAGCCGAGGGAAGTCGCGCTCGTCACCCCAATACCAACCGAAGTACAAGTGGCTGTCCGTTCCCTCGAACTGCGGCGGGTGGGGGAAGACACCCGAATGCGCGACAACCGGGCGCGTGCCGTCGGATTGCTCGAGCGCGCGTTTGATGGACCGATCGAGAATGGATTTGTTCCAGGTCGGCAGCACCTGGGCTGCCACGGCTGCGCCGGCGACGCCGATGCCGATCTGTCCCCCGGGCTCGATGTCGAGGGCCATGGGCTCGTTGTGCCCGCACCAGATCGCAATCGAAGGATGGTGTCCGAGCACCTGCACGGCGGCGCGCGCTTGCCGCATTGCTTGCTTGCGTACGCCACGGGCGTAGCCCCATTGCAGGGGCAGGTCCTGCCAGAGCAGCAGCCCGGCTTCGTCGGCCGCTTCGTACAGCTCGGGGCGTGTGACGTGCGCGTGCACGCGCAAGAAGTCGAGCCCCGCGTCCTTCGCCAGCTTGATGTCGCTCGCGAGCTCGTCCGCAGTGGCGTCAGCCAAGGCCATTCGAGTCGGGCCGTGGTTCGAACCCTTGAGGAAGAGACGCTCGCCGTTCACGGAGCAGATCCAGCGCCGCATCTCGACTCGTCGCAACCCGGTGCGGAGCGTCCGCCGGTGGCTCAACGCGTCGTCGACCCAGACCTCGACGGCGACGTCGTGCAGTGGCTGTGATCCCAGTGCCCACGGCCACCACAGCTGCGGTTGGTCGATCGTGATCGTCCACTCGACGTGGTTTTCACCGGCTGCCAACGTCCGGGCGAGCTCGTGATCGACGTCGCCGACCGACGATCGAACGGTGACACTGCGGGCGTCGTTGGTCTCGAGGTTGGCCCGCACCACGACGACAGCGCGCTCGGGCGACGCCTCACTGCACAGCACTCGGAGCTCGCGGATGCGTACTGCGCCGGTGGCTTCGAGCCGAACCGGCCGCCAGATGCCTCCCGGGTTCCACTGCGGGTCGAAACAGTCCCAGTGTTGGAAGACGCCGGTGAGGTTTCGCTTGGCGGCACGGTCGGTCTGCGGCGCGCACGCGACCTCAACGGCCAGCGTGTGTTCGGTACGAGTCGCGAGCTGTTCGCTGATGTCGAAGGTGTGGGGCATGAAGTAGCCCTCGGTGTCACCGAGATAGGCGCCGTCGAGCCACACATCGCCTTGGTAGAAAAGGCCGTCGAAGGTGAGCCATGTCCGTTGCGCGCTCGCGGGCACCGCGTGCTCGAAATTCGTGCGATACAGCAACGGCCCGTCGCTCTCGGCGAACGCGCTCGACGTGCGCCAGTGTCCCGGTACCGCGATCGCCTCCCAACCATCGTCGGCGAACGACGAGTCAGTGAAGGCCCGGCGGAGGTCGTCGTCGGCAACCGCCGCTCGCCAACCCCCGTCGAGCTGCACTAGTGCGTGGATCCCTGCAGGGTTGCTTGCAGCGTGTAACCCCCGCTGGGAACCGGCGTGAGGGTGATCGAGTACTGACCGTTGTCGAGCGTGAGGGAGGCCGCCGACGACTTCGAACCGTCAGGACGAGCGATGGTGAGCGCACCTTCCAGTGTGACCTTGCCGGTGCCACCGGTGGCGAGATCCGGTCGGGGCAGCGGCGTGCTCGCTCGCCCTCGGAACTTCGCGGTCGTCTTCGCGGTCGCGGTGAAGGTGACCGAATCCTTGGGCGTCGGTCCGACCGCAACCGGCGCGCTGAGCTTGTAGTCGCCCGGCGTGAGGGCGTGGACTCCGTCGAGCACGAGCGCGATGCCGTCGGCCGTCACCTCAAACGCGACGGGCCCGAGCACGAGGGCCCCGCCGGTGCCCGACATCGGCAGCGGTTGGCCGGCGGTCCACTCGATCGACGTCGACGTGCCTTGCACATCGACCGGCGTGATGGTCATCCCACCTTGCCCGCGCTCGGCCGTCGCGACGGTGACCGGCATCGGGAGTTGACCGAAGGTGCCGCCTTCGATGTGAGCGGCCGTCACCGTGCCCGTCACCACCACCTGACCCTGCGGCGCGGGCGCCGTGCTCACAGAACCTCCGTCGGCGAGCACGCCGCCGTTGTCGTCCCGGGTGTGGGTTGCGTTGTCCCAGAATCGGTACAAGCCGATCGTCGCGCCAGCGACCAACGCGACGATCGTGAGCATGCCTGCGAAGTACTTCACCGGGCTTGATGATGGCCTCTCGCAGCGCCGAGGAGAAAACGCCCCCTCTTGACCGATAGCTTCGTGCCATGTCACGTGCCGCCACCCTCGGCCAGCTCCGCGAGTCCGGATGGGAGTCCATCCCCGTCAAAGAAGAGATCCGGCGGAACGCCATCGAGAAGGTGAAGGCAAGCGAAGCCCTGTTCCCGGGGGTCCTCGGTTTCGACGAGACCGTGTTGCCGCAGCTCGAGAACGCCCTACTGGCAGGACACGACGTGATCTTCTTGGGCGAACGAGGACAGGCCAAGACCCGCATGATCCGGTCGCTCGTCAACTTGCTCGACGAGTGGATGCCGATCGTCGCCGGCTCGGAGATCAACGACGACCCCTACAACCCCGTTTCCAAACACGCTCGTGATCTCATCCGCGAGCATGGCGACGACACGCCGATCGAGTGGGTGCACCGCGACACGCGGTTCGGTGAGAAGTTGGCCACGCCCGACACGTCGATCGCTGACCTCATCGGTGAGGTCGACCCGATCAAAGTGGCCGAGGGCCGTTACCTGTCCGACGAGCTCACGTTGCACTACGGACTCGTGCCCCGCACCAACCGCGGCATCTTTGCCATCAACGAGCTGCCCGACCTCGCCGAACGGATCCAGGTCGGACTGCTCAACGTGCTCGAGGAGCGCGACGTGCAAGTGCGCGGGTACAAGGTGCGGCTTCCGCTCGACGTGATGCTCGTGGCATCCGCGAACCCTGAGGATTACACCAACCGCGGACGCATCATCACCCCGCTGAAAGACCGCTTCGGCGCGCAGATCCGCACGCACTATCCGCTCGAGGTCGAGACCGAGGTTGCGATCGCGAAGCAGGAGGTGCGAGCGTTCGAGGCTCCCGGCATTCGGGTCTCGGTGCCAGAGTTCATGACCGAGATCGTGGCGACCCTGTCGCAACTGGCCCGCCAGAGCCCGCACATCAACCAGCGATCGGGTGTCTCCGTGCGCCTCACGGTGTCCAACAGCGAGACCCTCGTGGCTAACGCGCTCCGCCGGGCACTTCGTCACGGCGAGCGCGACGTCGTGCCCCGTGTGAGTGATCTCGAAGCCCTCGCATCGTCCACGGCCGGCAAGGTCGAGATCGAATCGCTCGAGGAAGGCCGCGATGAGCAGATCATCGAGCACATCCTGCGCGGCGCGGTGCTCGCAGTGTTCAAGGATCGAGTCGGCACCGAAGCCGTGCGTGAGGTGATCGGCGCGTTCGATGGTGGCGTGGTGGTACACGCGGGCGACGACGTGATGTCGGCCGACGAAGCCAAGCTCGTGTCCGACATTCCGGCGTTGCGGCAACCTGTCTCGTCGCTCACCGGCGGCGATGAGTCGCCAGCAGCCGTCGCCAGTGCCGTCGAGTTCATCCTCGAAGGCCTGCACCTCAGCAAGCGCTTGAACAAGGACGCCGTCGGCGCTCGCGCTACCTACCGCTCACGCGGCTGAGCCCCTTCACGAAATTGCGCTGTTCAACCCCGCATACGGTGGTCAATCAGCGCAAGAACGAGAAGGTCTCGATCGAGTCGCGGGGGTTGCGCTCTCGGTCGAACAGGCCGAACGGCACGCTGTACCCGAGCAGCCACTCGTAGTTGTCCACCGCGGTCCAGTGGAAAAAGCCGCGTAGGTCGATGCCGTCGCTCAGCGCGCGTTCGGCCTCGTCGAGGCACTCACGGAGGTACGTCGCCCGCCAGTCGTCGTCCTCGGTGCCGATGCCGCACTCGGCGATGAGCAGCGGAACATCGGGATGGTCCTCCGCGAGTCGGTGCAGCACCTCGCCGAGCCCTGCGCTCCACGGGGCGTAGCCCATCGGCCCGACCTTGGCGTCGGTCGGATACGGCGAGAACGACCCGTCGCCACCGACTCCCAGGGCGCTGTAGTACGAGAACCCGAGCAGATCGAACGGCTCGAGGAACTCGGGCTCGGCCCACGACCGCCACATCACCTCCTCGACGCGGGAAGCGCGCTCGCGCGCTTCGGGTGACGGATCCGCGGCGTACACCGGCGACAGGTTGTGGATGGTGGCGATGGGAGCACCGTTGCCTCGTAACAGGCGGGCGGCATCCGCATTCGCGACGTGCAGGTTGTGCACGACCGCGTGGAAGTCGCCGACATCACGTCGGCCCGGCGGGAACAGGCCCGCGAGGAAGCTTTCGAGTGCGTACGCGACCGGTTCGTTGATCGGCTTCCAACCGAACACGAGATCGCCGAACGTCTCCGCGCAGAAGTCCACGTGCCGGGGCCACCAGTAGCGGGCCGCCTTCTCGTCGAGGAACCCGCCGAGGTCATCGCTGAACCAACCGGGAAGTGTGAAGTGGTGCAGGCACACCCACGGTTCAACCCCCGCGGCTCGCGCCGCGAGCAGTACTGACCGGTAGTGCTCGATGGCGTCGTTGTCGCGTTCGCCTTGACGCGGCTCGATACGGGCCCACTCGATCGACAACCGGTGGTGGGTGAGTCCGTGCTCCGCGAGCAGCTCGAAGTCCTCGGCGTAGCGATGACCGAAGCCATTGCCGTCGCGGGAAGCCGGCGCCCGACCGAGCTTCTCCCACCGAGCCCAGTCCGAGGCGGGCGCGGCCCCTTCGCACTGCGTGGACGATGCACCCGTGCCCCACCAGAAGCCCGAAGGAAAGCTCACACGGAGAAGCTAGGTCGGCTGGGATGAGTGGTGAACCTCGCGAGAAGCAGTGCGCGAAGATCGTGTCCACATGGCGGAGCCGAGACGGGCACGGCTGGGAATTCCACGTGGCGACGTGCGGGTGGTCAGCGGAATGCTCGTGGCCTTCGCCTTCCTGCGGGTGCTCGCGGTGCGTACGACGCCGCTCCTGTATCACGACACCGATGAGTACCGCCGTCTTCAGTTCCTCGGCGGGCGCCGGCCGTGGACGGTGCCGCTGTTTTTCTGGTTCATGCCGTCCGACCAGTGGCGGATCGTCGAGCAGGCGTTGATCAGCGCTGTCGCCTGGGTCACGGTGGCGCTGGTGGTCGCAGCGGCCATCGACGATCGCTGGATCCGCCGTGCGACGATCGCGACGTTCCTCGCTGTCGGACTCACCACTCAGATCACGAACTGGGACACGGCGATCCTGTCGGACTCGATCACCATCTCACTCACGGTGCTCCTCATCGCGTCGTGGATCGCCGTCTACCGCGCACCGGGCCGATGGTCGGTGGTGGGGGTGTTGGCCGCGACGACGTTGTGGACGTTCTCGCGGGAGTTGCACCTGTACATCACCGCCGCGGTCGCCGTGCTGGTTGCGGTGGTCGTCGTCGTTCGCCGCCTTCGTTCAGCGTGGCGAATCGTCGCCGTGGGGCTCGTGCTCATCTCCGGCCTCGCAGTCGCGCAGAGTCGGAGCAACCAAAACACCGCGGTCGAGAACCTCGCTGGGGTCATCGGCGCGCGCGTCCTTCCTGACCGCAACGTCCGCCAGTGGTTCGTGGATGCGGGCATGCCCGCGATGCCTCAGCTGGCCGTCGGACAGTTTCATCCCGACAAGGAGTTGCTGGCCCTGCCGGACTTCAACCGGTGGGCGCGAGGGAGCGGCTGGTGGGTCTTCGGCCGCTACCTGCTGACGCACCCACGAGCGGCCATTCCCGGTCCGTACGGCGAGTTGCTCGAGGAGCGCCCGACGTACGCCGACGAGCCGCCTGGCAACGCCGTGCTGTTGTCGCCTGCGGAGGCGTACGGGCGGTCGCGGCCAGTGCTGCCGGCCGGGATCGAAAACGTGCTGTTCAACCCGGGGCGTACCGGGTCATTGCTGACCTTCGCGGCGGTCGCGCTCGGCGGAACGCTGATCCTCAGATCCCGGACCGGGCCTGACCGTCGGCGGCACATACCGATCATCGCCATCGTCGTCGCCCTGGCTTACGTCGCACTGGCCTGGCACGGGTCGGTCTACGAGCCCGGCCGCCATGCCATGCCGGCGGCGGCCGCCGTTCGGGTCGGGCTTTTCGCGCTGCTCGCCGTGATCGCCGACGGCGCAGTATCCAGTCGGGGCCAGATGGCGACCGAAGCCCCCCGATAACCTCGTCGTCAATGGCCTTCTGGCACCGCAAAGCCGTTCCACAGTTCCGCTACTCCAGATGGGACGGCACGCAGACCGGCTTCGACATCGACGCGGACTCGGTCTTCGGCGAGATCACCGACGATCTGCTGTATCACGGCGACCTCAATGCCGCCCTCCGTCGCCTGATGCAGTCCGGTTTTCGCGATCGCAACGGCGAACGTGTGCAGGGCATGCGCGAGCTGATGGAGAAGCTGCGCCGTCGTCGACGTGACGAGCTCGAGAAGTACGACCTCGGCGGGGTCTACGACGACATCGCGCAGGAACTGCGTGACGTGGTCGAGCTGGAACGGAAGGGTCTCGACGAGCTTGCGCAAGAAGCCCAGCAGTCAGGGGACCAACGCCGCCAGGAGATCACCGATCAGGTCGTGCAGGACAAGAACCTGCAACTCGACATGTTGCCGCCTGACCTCGCCGGCCAAGTGCGGGAGCTGTCCGAGTACGAGTTCACGTCGAGCGAAGCGCGCGAGAAGTTCGAACAGCTGATGGAGCAGCTGCGCGAAGAGCTGGTGAAGAGCTACTTCAATCAGATGTCCGGTGCGATGCAGAACGTCTCTCCCGAGGACATGCAGCGGATGAAGGACATGTTCGCCGAGCTCAACAACCTGCTCGAGATGCGCGAGCGGGGTGACGACACCCAACCGGCGTTCGAGCAGTTCATGGACCGCTACGGCGACTTCTTCCCCGAGAATCCGCAGACGCTCGACGAACTGCTCGAGATCATGGCGCAGCGCATGGCCGCGATGCAGGCGATGTTGAATTCGATGACGCCCGAACAACGCGCGCAGCTGCAAGGCCTCTCAGAACAGCTGCTCGAGGACATGGATCTGCGCTGGCAGGTCGAGCAACTGTCGAGCAACCTGCAGTCCCTCTTCCCGCAGATGGGCTGGGACCGCAAGTACAACTTCCAGGGCCAGGATCCGCTCGGCTTCGCCGAGGCCGCGGGCCTGATGCAGGACCTCGGCGACATGGATCAGCTCGAGAATCTGCTGCGCGGTGCCACCGCCCCCGGAGCGCTGGCCGAGGTCGACACTGACCGAGCCCGCGAGCTGCTCGGCGACGATGCCGCCCACAGTCTCGAGCGCATGAGCGAGCTGGCCAAGATGCTCGAAGAAGCCGGACTCATCGAGAACCGCGAGGGCCGTTACGAGCTCACCCCGCGCGGTATCCGCAAGATCGGATCCAACGCACTCAACGACCTGTTCAAGAAGCTCAGCCGCGATCGCATGGGCTCACACGAGCTCGAGCGCACCGGCGCCGGCCACGAGCGGGCGTACGAGACGAAGCCCTACGAGTTCGGTGACCCGTTCAACCTCCACATCGAGCGCACGGTGCGCAACGCCATCCAACGCTCGGGCGGAGGGACGCCGGTGCACCTGTCGCCCGACGACTTCGAGATCGAGCGCACCGAGCATCTGACCAAGACGAGCAGCGTTCTCATGCTCGACCTGTCGCTCTCGATGCCGATGCGCGACAACTTCCTCGCGGCCAAGAAGGTCGCGATGGCGTTGCACTCGCTGATCTCCTCACAGTTCCCACGCGACTACTTGGGCATCGTCGGCTTCTCGTCCGTGGCCCGCGAGCTGAAGGCCGAGGATCTGCCTGAGGTCTCGTGGGACTTCGTGTACGGCACCAACATGCAGCACGGGTTCATGCTCAGCCGCCGCATGCTCGCCCGCGAAGGCGGCACGAAGCAGATCATCATGATCACCGACGGTGAGCCGACCGCTCACTTCGAGCCCGGTATGAGCGAGCCGTTCTTCAGCTACCCACCCGTGCGGGAGACCGTCGACGCGACCCTGCGCGAGGTCGCGCGATGCACGCGTGAGGGTGTTCGGATCAACACGTTCATGCTCGACGCCACCAGCTATCTGAAGGCGTTCGTCGAGAAGCTCACGCACATGAACGGTGGGCGGGCGTTCTTCACCACACCCGAGACCCTCGGCGATTACGTGCTCGTTGATTTCGTCGAGCACCGCACCCAGCGCCGAGGCGCGAGCACAAGGTCCCGCTAATTGGCTCAGCCGCACCCTCTCGGGTGCGGCCCCGTCTGAGCCAAACTCCCTCCAGCGGAGTGCTTGTGCTTACAGCGTTCCGGTGCAGCCGCTGTCGTCGCAGGTGACGACGCCGTGTTCGCCGGGCTCGACGTGCACGCTGTTGCCATTGAGGATCGTGCGGGCGTTGCCCACAGTCGGGTCGCCCGATGGCGTGTCGATGGTGACCGTCACCGCGTAGGTACCAGCAGGCAGACCGCCGAACAATGCCGCACCACTGTCGAGTGACTTCGAATGCGCTCCGTTCGGACCGTCGATCGTCGCGGTCGCCGTTGCGCCGTCGTGCGGCTGGTAGTCGACCTCGATCGTCGCGGGCGGAGGCTTCGGTGCGGATGTCACCACGGGCCGCGCCGCTGCGGCGGTTGTCGGCGGTGCGATCTCCGCGGGTGCGGTCGTGGTGGTCGTCGTCGCAACCGGGGCCGTGGTCGCGGGTGCGACGACCGGTGCAGCGTTCGCGGCCACCTTGGTGCCGGTGGAACGACCGCCGCACGCCGCGCCGAACAGCACGAGCAGCACTGCTGCTGTGGCGATCCGGCGCGTGAACATGGCGTAAGTCCATCCCATCTCGTGACCTGGGGATATAGGTCGGAAGACCAGCTCGCGCTGCGCATCGCGCTAGTCACTGAGCGTCATTGATGTGTACCTCGTAGAGACGCTGCGTGCCCGTGTCGAATGCAACAAGCAACGCGTCTGTAACCCGTGTGGTCGCGTTGCGGAGTGCCTCGACCGCGATGCGTGCTGCTTCCTCCTTCGGGTACCCGTAGACACCCGTCGAGATCGCCGGGAACGCGATGATCCGCGCGCCGAGTTCGTCCGCCACCTCGAGCGATCGCCGGTAGCACGACGCCAGCAACTCCGCCTCGCCCGTGTTCCCGCCGTGCCAAATCGGCCCCACGGTGTGAATCACCCATCGGGCTGGCAGCCGGTACCCCTTGGTCGCCTTGGCATCGCCGGTCTCGCAGCCCCCGAGACCCCGACACTCGGCCAGCAGCTCGGGTCCTGCGGCCGTGTGAATGGCGCCATCGACCCCTCCGCCGCCCAAAAGGGAGGAGTTCGCGGCGTTGACGATGGCATCGACGTCGAGGGTGGTGATGTCGGCCCGGACCGGCCGAATGTCCATATCGGACATCTTGCCCCTTGCGCGATCGTGCACCGAGCAGGCAAGATCACATCAGTGTAGTTACAGG
>JBEEGD010000498.1:0-7609 GCA_041166685.1 Acidimicrobiaceae bacterium
CTTGCGGGTGCCGTCCTTGCCGACCGTGGCCATGAGGAGCTTGGGCTCGACGTACACACCACCGTTGGCGATCACGTTGAACGACTGGAGCATCTGCAAGGCCGTCACGGCTACACCCTGCCCGATCGGAATCGTCCCGATCGAAGTGCCTGACCAATTCTTGAGCGGGAGCATCAGGCCGGCGGTCTCGTTGGGGAAGTTCAACGCGGTGCGCTCGCCGAAGCCGAACTTGCGCTGGTACGCGTCGACGCTCTCGGCACCGAGCTTCTGCCCGAGCATGATCGTGCCGATGTTCGATGAATTGGCGAGGATGTCCGTCAGCGACATCGTCTCCGTCGGATGCGGGTCGTGGTCCCTGAACGTCGTGTCGGCGACCTGCAGGTGATCGGGGACCGTCAGCGTGGAGTCGGACTGCACCACTCCCTCCTCGAGTGCCGACGCCATCGTGATGACCTTGCTCGCGGATCCAGGCTCGAACACCGTGGTGAGCGCCCTGTTGTTGGTACTGGGCACCGGCACGCCGTTGCCGTCCGGACGATCCATCGTGGCCATCGCGAGAATCTCGCCGGTCTTCGGATTGCTCACGATCGCGATGCCGCCTTTGGCGCCCATCTTCACGATCTGATCGCTGAGGGCCCGCTCGGTTTCGAACTGCATCGCGGTGTCCAGTGTGAGGACGAGGTCGTCACCGGGTTGCGCCGGCGTGAGGTGGTGCTCGCCTTCGGCGATCGTGCGGCCACTCGGGTCCTGCTCGAGCACGAGCTGCCCCGGTGTACCGGTGAGCGATTCATCGAATTGCTGCTCGAGCCCGGCGCGGCCCAGGTTGTCGAGATTCACGCTGCCGAGCACCGATCGGGCCAGCTCCCCCGAAGGGTTGAAGCGCTTCGACTCGAGCAGCAACTCGACGCCGTCGAGCTTGAGGTCCCTCACCTTTTGCGTGACCACGTCGTCGACCTGACGTGCGAGATACACAAACGCCTTGTCTGGCGTGGTCAGCGCCCGCAGCAACACGTTCCGATCGATACCGAGCACAGGCGCGAGGGCGTCCGCCTCGCGTTGCGGGTCCGACACCAGTCGCGGGTCGGCCCACACCGTGTGTTGCGGGACCGAGAGCGCAAGGTCGGCACCGTCGCGATCGAACACCGCTCCGCGCTCGGCGGCCAACACAACGGGGCGCACCCGCTGCGACGCGCCCAACGCGGCGTAGCGATTCCCATCGAGAAGCTGGAGTTGTGTCAGGCGCAGGACGACCACAACGAACAGCAGGACCACGACGCACAGCACCGCAACCGCGCGGCGGCCAGTGTTCGCACGATGCCGCGCTGGCGATCCGACGGGACGCGAAGTACGACGGCTCCCAGCCGGGACGGATCGGCTGGGAGCCGTCGTGATCTTGCCGCGCTGCGGCGACGGACGTGTGGGTCGAGAGGGTCGGGAGGGACGTGACGGAGTGGTACGACTCGTCACGGTGCGGCGCCGAGATAAGGCTTCACCTGGGGCCACGCGCTCGCGCCGTCATTCGACGGAGCGGCCGCGTCGCTGCTGGTGGTGTCACCCTGATTGGCGCCGGCACTAGGGCTCGCGACGTTGCCGGCCGCGGGCGTGAGGTAGGTGGTGCTGTCAGGCGGCACCATTCCGAGTTTGTGGGTCGCAGCGTCGATGATCCGCTGCGGCGCCTCGAGCTGTGCAACCTGCAACCGCAGAGACTGATAGCGCGCCTGCGCGTCGGTCACCTGCGCGTCGAGCCGATCGAGGCGCTGCTGATTCTGGAGCAACATCGTGTGGAACACGACGAGGCCGAACAGCACCACGAAGATCGCGCCAACGGCAAGCACCGTGATCACGCCAAGGCTGAGTCGGCGCGGCGATGGCGCGTCGACAACGCGGAGCTGCGGCCGACGCTCGCGTGGTGCCGTCGGGAGTTGGGCCGGCATCCGTCGCGGCTGAGGAGCCACAACTGAACGCCGGGTCGCGGGAACGACGGCCATCAGCCAGCTCCGCGCATTGAAGGCCCAGCTCCGCGCACTGAAATCACCGCGAGCTTTTCGACGGCGCGGAGGACTGCACTTTCGGCACGCGGATTGTCCGCAATCTCGTCGCGAGATGGCCGACGCTTCAAGGGTCGGAGCTCTCGCACGAGCGGTGTCGCGCCACACGCGCACGGAAGCCCAGGCGGGCAGGTGCACCCCCCGGTCGCCGCCTCGCGAAAGCGAGCCTTGGCGATTCGGTCTTCGCCTGAGTGATAGCTGAGAACCACACACCTGCCGCCGGGGGCGAGAGCCTCGATGGCCTGATCGAGCGCGTCGGGGAGCACGGCGAGCTCGTCATTGACTTCGATGCGGAGCGCCTGGAACGTGCGCTTCGCGGGTTGTCCGCCGCGGCGGCGGGCAGGTGCAGGGATGGCGTCACGAACGACGGCAGCGAGTTCGGTCGTCGTGTGAATCGGTCGAGCGGCGACAACAGCTCGCGCGATGCGGGAGGCGTAGCGCTCGTCCGCATGCTCGCGAAGGACGTGAGCGAGCTCGCGTTCGTCGGTGTTGTTGACGACGTCCGCTGCGGTGCGCGCTTGGCGCTGGTCCATCCGCATGTCGAGCGGAGCATCGAGGCGGTAGCTGAAGCCACGAGCGGCACGGTCGAACTGCGGGGACGAAACGCCGAGGTCGAACAGCGCCCCTGCGATCGTGTCCAACGCGAGTTCGGCCATTGTCTCGGTCAGCGCATCGAAACGAACCTGGCGCAATGTGACCCGGTCACCGAATCGGGCGAGTGTCTCAGTGGCAGCCGCCACCGCGTCCGAATCACGATCGAGTCCGAGCAAAGAGACGTGGGAGACCCCGGCCAATATGGCCGCCGCGTGACCCCCGCCCCCGACCGTGGCGTCGACCACTGTGCCAGAGGGCACCGCTCGAAAAAGCTCGACGATCTCGTCGACCATCACCGATCGGTGCTCGAAGCGAGTCATGAATGCCTTCCCGTCCGACTCCACGAGCTCTCTGGGATCGCTGATCGGCAGCCCCCCGGCATGCGGGCGCTCGCCGGGATGTCTCCCCGACTGAACTGGATGGGAAGCGGGCGGAGTAGGGGCCTTCCATCTGCGTGCCGGGAGGCTGCGG
The DNA here is from genome assembly GCA_041166685.1 of Acidimicrobiaceae bacterium. GTDB lineage: Bacteria > Actinomycetota > Acidimicrobiia > Acidimicrobiales > JACDCH01 > DASUCS01. The sequence goes on from JBEEGD010000498.1 coordinate 3,114, forward strand.
ATCAGCGATCCGTTTCTTGCGTCAGTCCGTGTGTTGCGCTCTCCTTTCTGGTTCAGTGATGGCTGTGACGTCAGAAGATGCGAAGTCGGCGGATCTCGGCCGACACGTCGTCGGCGCTCTTGCCGTCTTCCATGGCGCCGAAGCGGCCTGCGTCCCAGATCTCGACCCGGTTCGGGAGGCCGAGCACCTTCACCTCGCGCTGGATGGCGGCGTGGGTCCGATGCTCTTCGGGGATGACGAACCGGCCCTGGGCGTCGAGCTGCACGTCGGCGGCGCCACCGGAGAACAGCCGGGCGACATCGTCGTCCGCCTCCCCGTCGCTCACCTTGTCGAGCAGTCTGCGCATCACGACCTCGAAGTCATCTCTCGGGAAGAGGGCGAGGCAGCGATCCCATGGAGCGAGCACGCCGCCGCTGGCGTCCTCGAACGCCCGCCGATAGCCACTCGGAAGAACGAGTCGGCCCTTGTCGTCGAGCGACCGATCGTGCTTCCCGATGAACATCGGATGGCGACATCTCCCCGGAGCGCTCCCCTGCTCTCCACTGCGCCCCACCGTATGCCACTCGGTCCCACGGGTCAAGGTGTCATCGGGCGTTCTTTTGCCGTTCAGGCCGCGGAAAACCGCCCATAACCGGCCCTTTGGTACGAGATCGCCTACGAGAAAAGGGCGAGGAGCGCGGCTTCGACCGCGGTACGACGTCCCACTCCGAACCCCGCCGCGTCGATCGACGCATCGATGCCCAGCAGTTCGAGCAGCGGTGCGGCGTCCCATGCGTCGTACGCGACGCACTGGAAGCGCGCGGCGTCACGGGTCCGGCGCTGGCTGATGCCGACAACCTTCAGACCGTCGACCGTCACCTCACCAGGTCCTAGCCCGGCGAAGCACACGAGGTCGGACCACTCGGTGCGCACCATGGGCCCCCGGTGCACGACTGCACGATCGCCGATGGCCCTGGCCCACATGTCTCCGAGCCAATACGTCGCCCGGCCGACGTCGTCGTCCCACAGCTCGTCGCCACGCGGGACGACCACGTCGACCCACAACGTCCCACCCGGATGGAGGTAGACCGCACCCCCACCGCTCCGCCGCCGCACGACCTCGACGTTCGTCGCTTCGATCAGCGGCTGCCGGCTGCCGAGCACCATCGCAGGACGATCGACCTCGAAGACCCACACCGTTCGCTCATGGGGAATCGGTCGCGCATGGAACTCGGTTGCGGTCCCCCGCGCACGTTCGAACCGCCAGGTCACACCGCAGGTTCGACGACATCGGGTTCGTAGAGGAACGGGGCCCATTCCCCTGGAACCGATCCTCGAGCGACGATCGACCAGGACGCGCCCCGGGGCGCGGACGGGCGCCGATGCAGGTGCATCGACGTTTCGTCGAGCAGCCGATCGCGCTTGCGCACATTGCAGGGACGGCACGCCGCAACGACGTTCTCCCAGGTGTGCATGCCACCCTTTGACCGCGGAACGACGTGATCGATCGAATCCGCGCGGCTCCCGCAGTACTGGCACAGGCCCCCGTCGCGGGCCATCACCGCGCGCCGGCTGACCGCGACCCGCCGGCGGAACGGCACCGACACGAACGACCGCAAGCGCACCACCGACGGCACTGATACCGCAAGGTGCTCGGAGTGCAGCACCATCCCGGTCTCGGCGACCGTCTCCGCTTTCTCGCCCAGCACGAGCACCACGGCGCGACGCGCCGCGACGACACACAGCGGCTCGTACGACGCATTGAGCACTAATGCCCTGCTCATTGGCGCCGAACGATAGCGGTGCGGCACCACCTCAAGTACGCCACCACGTCCTCGGGCTCGGCGCGGTGGTCCGGGTCTCCGTACTGCGTCTCGAGCCGGAACCGGAGATAGTCGCGGGCAGGCAGCGGGAGGAACGGTGGCCGTCGCCACCAGCCAGGGCGGGCGAGTCGCCACACCTGCACCATCGCGATCCCCCACAGCGACGGTCGGGCCACGACCGCGAGCGCGGCCCGCAACGTCAATGCTTCTGCGACTCTCTCCAGGAACCCGCATCCGTCTTGGGCTCCTTCGGCAACCCGAGGATCATCTCGCCGATGATGTTGCGCTGCACCTGGCTCGAGCCCGCGTAGATCGTGCCGGCTCGAGCATTGAAGAAGGTTCCGGCAAACGAGGCCGAGTCGTTGGGCGCCCCGGGTTCGTCCGTCTGGAACGAGCTGTTCGGCCACTTGCCGGAGGGAGCCATCGACTGTGCGCCGAACAGGTCGACACCGAGCTCGGTCACGATGCGGTGGTACTCGCTCCAGTACAGCTTGAAGATCGCGGCATCCGGACCAGGATGCTTGCCCGCGAGGTATTGCGTGAGCGTGCGCATGCCGAGGTAGCGCATGATCTCGACCTTCGAGTGGCACCACGCCAGCCGCTGCCGGATGATCGGATCGTCGGCTCGACCCAACTCCTTCGCGACCGATACGAGACGATCGAGCTCGGTACGGAACTTCAGCGGGAACGTGGCCGCCGCTTCACCGCGCTCGTAGCCGAGCAGCGTCATCGCGACCGCCCAGCCGCCGTTGACCTCGCCGATGATGTTTTCCTTCGGACAACGGGCGTCCGTGAAAAACACCTCGTTGAACTCTGAATCGCCGGTGATCATCTTGATCGGCCGCACCTCGACGCCCGGTTGATCCATCGGGCACAACAAGAACGAGATGCCTTTGTGCTTCGGCACATCCGGATCGGTGCGGCACACGACGAAGATCCAGTTGGCGAGATGGCCGGCCGATGTCCAGATCTTCTGACCGTTGATGACCCACTCGTCGCCGTCGAGGACCGCGCGGGTCCCGATGTTGCCGAGGTCGCTACCAGCGTTGGGCTCGGAGTAGCCCTGGCACCAGCGATCCTCGCCAGAGAGGATGCGCGGGATGTAGTGGCGCTTCTGCTCGTCGGTTCCCCAGTCGAGCAGCGTGTTGCCGATCATCTGAATCGAGAACACGTCGTTCACGATTCCGCTCGGCACGCCTGCTCGTTCCAATTCCTCCGCGAGGATCACTTGCTCGAGCGCGGTGAGTCCGCCTCCGCCGTACTCCTTCGGCCAGTTGGGTGCGAGATAGCCGTGTTCGTGAAGGGTCCTGCGCCAGTCTTCGCTGAACGCGAACGCGTCCTCCCCGCCGAGCGCGCCGATGCCGCGCCAATCGGGGGGCAGGTGCTCGGCGAGGAAGGCCTGGATCTTCTCCCGGTAGGCCTCAGCCTGCGGGCTGTAGGTCGGCTGCACCTAGGGAACGGTAGCGAAGCCGACTGCAGCGGCCCCTATCAGCGGACCATCTGCGCCCAGATCACCGGGCACAACGCGCGTGCCGGCGGAGAACAGCAATCGGGCACGATCGTCGATCTCGGCCTGCGCCGCGAGGAAGAACGCTTCCCCGAACCCCAGCGCCACCGAGCCAGAAACGACGGCGAGCCGCAAGTCGAGCAAGTTGGCCACCGACGCGATCGCGCGCCCTACAAGCGTGCCGGTTCGGGCTCGAAGTTCGGGCGGCGCATCGGCAGGGGCACGCCCCGTGATCGCGCGAATGGCGGTGCCCGACGCTTCTGCCTCGACGCAGCCGCGCGCGCCGCAAGCACACACCCGGCCGTCGGGCTCGACGATGACATGCCCAATGTGACCCGCGTTGCCGTCCGCGCCATCGAGCAGCCGGCCGTCGAGCACGATGCCGCCACCAATGCCCGTCGACACGACCATCGCGATGAAGTCGCGCTGGCCCGCCGCCGCACCTGTCCACCCTTCTCCGAGCGCGAGCGCCTTGGCGTCGTTGTCAACGGCGACGGGGATGCCGAGATGGTCCATGAGCCGGCCCCGTAGCGGGAAGTCACGCCAAGCCGGAATGTTCAGCGGAGACACCAAGCCGCCGCGCATCGGTCCGCCACAGCCCACGCCACAGACACTGACCTCTGGCGTCCGCACGGCGTCGACTGCCGTCTCGACCGCGGCCCACATGGCCTCTGCCTCGGTCGTGACGGGGGTCGGAACCTCGTGGCGAACCGACAGCCGCCCTCGATCGTCAACCAACCCGGCGGCCACTTTCGTGCCCCCGATGTCGACAGCGAGGGCAACGCTCGTGTTCACAAGCCCTAACCTTGCCCGGATGTCGCGGCAGCAGCCAGCCGAGCCCACCGCGGCCTTTGCCGCGACCTTCAGCGCGATCGTCGAGAACGTCGAGCGTGTGATCCAGGGCAAGGTCGACGTGATTCAGCTCGCGCTGCTCTGCATGTTGTCCGAGGGTCATCTCCTCATCGAGGACGTGCCGGGTGTGGGCAAGACGAGCCTGGCGAAATCGTTGGCCACGTCGATCAAGTGCACATTCGGCCGGCTGCAGTTCACCCCCGACCTACTGCCGTCAGATGTCGTCGGCGTCAGCGTCTACAACCGGGCGACGAGCGACTTCGAGTTCCGCGCCGGCCCTATCTTCGCGAACCTCGTACTCGGCGATGAGATCAACCGGGCGTCGCCGAAGACCC
>JBEEGD010000499.1:0-2875 GCA_041166685.1 Acidimicrobiaceae bacterium
GCCTGGGCCGTCCAGTCACGACCGGCCGCGGTCGGTCACCGCCGTAATATCCGCGCCGAGCTCAGAGTCGGCGTGCGCACCATCTTCGACGACGCGTACCTGCGCTGGCTGGTCTGGGTGTCCTGGCTCACCGCGGGAGCAGGAATCGCCACGGAGAGCATCGCCGTCCCCTACGCCGCGGCCCACGGTGGGGGCCCGGTGGCCGCGGGCATGCTCACGGCTGCCCTGCCCGTCGGGTCAGTCCTGGGTTCCCTGGTCGTCGGCCGATGGGTACGTCCGGCGGCCGCTCCCCGCCTGATCCTGCCGATGGCGCTCACGATGCCCGCCGTACTGGCCCTGACCGCTTTCAACCCGCCCAATGTGCTGGCGGGGCTGCTCTGGGTGGTTGCCGGCGCGCTCCTCGCGATGCAGCTGATTGCCAATCGGGTCTTCATTGCGGCAGTGCCCCGCGAAGTGCGGGGTCGGGCATTCGGCATAGCGGCAGCCGGGGTCGCTACCGCGCAGGGCCTTGGCGCAGTGATCTGTGGTGCGGTAGCGCAGCACGTGACCCCTGGCGTGGGAGTGGCTGACGTAGCGCTGCCCGTATTCGCCGCCGTATGTGTCATCTCGGTTCGGACATTCTCACCGTCAAGCGAATCCAGTTTTGCGTCGACACAACTCGTCGAGGCGGATCAGGACGACGAGGAGACGATGACGCGCCCGCAAGCCCCGGTGAGGCGACCGGAGCCACGGATCTGGGCCCTGAGCGCAGTCCTGGCACTGGTGGCCGTCCTCGGCATGCTCATGCTCGGAAACAAGCCGGTCGACATGATCGGACTGCGGGCGTGGTGGCTGTTCCTGCTGTTCGTCATCGCCATCGCCGCGCCGATGCATTTCGTCTTCCGTCGCCAGCCGTGGTCGCTTCACCTCGAGGCCGTTCCGCTGGTCCTCGGCTTCTTCTTCTTCGGCCCGCTGACGCTGATCGGGTTGCGCATCGCGGCCGCCGCCGTCGCCAACGGCGTCATCCGTCGCCAACCGGTCATCCGGCTCTTCTTCAACCTGGCGCTGGTCGGCGTTTCCACGGTGGCCGGCATCACGGTCTTCCGTGCACTCGTCTCTCTAAGCGACGGACTGCACGCATCCGCCTGGCCCGGCAGCTTTCTCGCCGTTATAAGTGATGACGTCGTCTCGGCGATGCTCGTCATCGTCGTCGCATCGACGGCAGACCGGGCTTTCAGGATCCGGGAGACCCTCCGGCCACTCGCGTTCTCTGTCGGTGTCGGCGTGGTCAACACGTTCCTAGGCTTGGTGACCGCCAGTGCGCTGTCGTATGACGTCAACACCTCGTGGGCGATCACGGTGTTCGTCGTCCTGTCGATCACAGCCTTCCGCATGTACCACCGCTTGGCTGACCGTCACGCTGCGCTGGACAAGCTCTACGCCGTCGCGCGCGAACTGGGCCCGATCGCCGCAGAGCCGTCAGACCTCGCTCCAGCCCTCACCCAGCTGAGGCGGATCATCCGGGCGGAGTCCCTCGAGCTCGCCATGCTTGGTGACGATCCCGAATTCGCCACAGTCATTACCGTCTTCGATCGCCAAGAGGGCGAAGGCGTCGAGGTGATGGAGCGCGAGCTTGATGCCTCGAGTCGCTCCCTGCTGATGACCAACACGCCGCGGGGCCTGCGCCCCGCTCGACGGCTGGTGAGCCAGCGCAACCGTCGCTCAGAAGACACGATGGCGGTGCCTGTCGGCAGTAGCGACCGGCCACTCGCCCTGCTGACCGCACACAACCGCAGCGGCGAGATCGGGTCTTTCGATCAGTCCGACTATCGACTGCTCGAGGCCGCCGCAGACCAACTGTCGGCCGCGTTGGAGAAGGGCCGGCTGGTCGAGAGTCTGCGTCGCGCCGCCACGCGAGACAGCCTCACGAACCTTGCGAATCTCGACAGCCTGCGGGCGTTCCTGACGACCATGCTGGATGGGTCAAGCGGTGGCGTTCTTCTGCTTCTCGACATCGATCGGTTCCACGAGATCAACGACACCCTGGGCCACGACGCGGGTGACGCGATTCTCATCGAGGTATCCCGGCGACTCGAAAGTGCGCCGACACATGGCGCTTTGGTGTCTCGAGTAGGCGGGGACCAGTTCGCGCTCGCCATCCCGGGCCAAGCCGGTAGCGAGGTCGCACGACTGGCCGCACTGGCCGTCAAGTCCCGGGTAGACGGCCCACTCCGGTTCGACAACGTCAGCGCGGACCTCCGCATCACGATTGGCATGTCACGCGCGCCGGACCACGGCACGGATGCCGCGACTCTGCTGAGACGCGCCGAGATGGCGATGACGGCTGCCAAGGGCAGTTCCAGCGGCATCGCGGAGTGGGAACCGACCCTCGAGCGCGACGGCAGCCGGCGGCTCAACGTGCTGGCCGGGTTGCGACAGGCCTTGGCGGACAACGACTTGCGCGTCGAGTTCCAGCCCAAGATCAAACTTGGGACGGGTGAGGTCGCGGGATTCGAGGCGCTGGTCCGTTGGCGCCACCCGGAACTGGGCGCGGTCTCGCCTGTCGAGTTCGTACCGCTCGCGGAGGCGAGTGGCCTGATCAGCGCGCTGACCAGCAACGTGCTCCGACTCTCGCTGGACGCACTGCGACGGTGGCACGACTCGGGCCGGTTCATCGGTATTGCGGTGAACATCTCCGCCCGCAGTCTCGACGACCCCGTATTGGTCGGACAGGTCGCCGCGATGCTGACGGCCTCGGGTGTTGAACCTCGATGGCTCACGCTCGAGATCACCGAGAGCAGTGTCATGGAGAACCCGGCTCGCAGCCTGGATGTGCTGCTGCAGCTCCGGTCGCTGGGCGTGCGCCTGTCGATCGACGACTTCGGAACCGGCTACA
>JBEEGD010000500.1:0-6486 GCA_041166685.1 Acidimicrobiaceae bacterium
GGGCCGCCTGCCGCGCGGTCTCCGGCGGGATCTGCGTCCGGTTGCCCGGGGTGCCGTGGAACCAGAGCACCGGCGTTCCCTGCGGATCACCGAACGTGGCCCAGCACATCCGCCGATTGTCGGCGAGGCGCGTCTCGCCCATCTCGAAGGGCGGATCGACTCTCCCCACTCCCATCACCGGCAGGCGCAGCACGCCGAGAACGTACTGCCCTCTGACCTTGACGCATGATGTCGGGCTATGGGGCTTCGGGTCATTCAATGGGCTACCGGTGGTGTCGGACGCGCGGCGATCGAAGGCGTGCTCAACCATCCCGAACTCGATCTCGTCGGGTGTTGGGTGCACAGCGCGGACAAGAACGGTCGGGATGTCGGCGAGGTGATCGGACGTGAGCCGATCGGTGTGACGGCTACCAACGATGTCGATCAGTTGCTGTCGACGGACGCTGACTGCGTGATCTATTCGCCGATGCTCGCCGACCACGCGGTGGTCGAGCGCATCCTGCGCTCGGGCAAGAACGTCGTGACGCCGTTGGGTTGGTGGTATCCCGACCGGGCAGACACATCACGTATCGACACGGCGTGCGCCGACGGCGGAGTGACATTGCACGGCACCGGCATCCATCCAGGCGGAATCACCGAGCGGTTTCCACTGATGGTGTCCGCCTTGTCAGGATCCGTGACGCGTGTACGAGCGGAGGAGTTCTCCGACATCCGCACGTACAGCGCGGTCGAAGTCGTGCGCGACATCATGCTTTTCGGCGCCACACCCGAGGTCGCGCACACGAGCATCATGCTGAACGTCCTGGGCCATGGCTTTCAGCAATCGATCCGCATGGTGGCCGACGAAATGGGATTCCCCATCGATCCCGAGTTGCGCACGACGCACGAGGTCGCGGTCGCGACCGCTCCGATCGAGTCGCCGATTGGCACGATCGAGCCGGGGCTCGTCGCGGGGCAGCGATTCCGCTGGGAGGCGCTGGTCGATGGCGAGCCCGTGGTGATCGCCGCGGTGAACTGGTTGATGGGGGAGGAGAACCTCGATCCGCCGTGGTCGTTCGGTCCGGAACGAGAACGATTCGAGGTCGAGATCACCGGAGATCCGCCGGCCTTGGTGACCTTTCACGGCTGGCACCCGTCATCGCTCGAAGAAGGGTTGGCGCGCAACCGCGGGATCGTCGCCACGGCGATGCACTGCGTGAACTCCGTGCCGTATGTGTGCGCGGCGGAGCCTGGCATCCGCACGTACTTGGACCTTCCGTTGATTGCTGGTCGCGCCAAGCGATGATCCTCGATCGATTCAAGCTCACCGACAAGGTCGCCATCATCAGCGGCTCGGGTAAGGGCATTGGACGGGGCATCGCTCTGGGATTCGCGGAAGCGGGCGCCCATGTCGTGTGCGCGGCGCGCACGGCAGAGGACATCGAGGCAGTTGCTGCAGACGTCCGAGCGCTGGGTCGTCGCTCCATCGCCGTGCCCACCGACGTGATGCAGTCCGATCAGTTGGAGCGGCTCGTTGCCACCGCCATCGAGGAATTCGGCCGGGTTGATGTCCTGGTCAACAACGCCGGCGGCACGCCACCTCGACCCGCGATGCACACGAGCGAGGCGTTCTTCGAGAACGCATTGCGCTTCAACGTGACCGCGGCCTTTCTGCTCACGAAGCTGGCCGCCCGGCAGATGGTCGACACTGTGGGCGAGGGCGCGGTGGTGAACATCTCGTCCCGCTCGAGTGACATGGTGCAGACGAGCTTCGTCGCCTACGCCGCCGGGAAGGCCGCGCTGAACATGATGACGAGGAACATCGCGGCCGAACTTGCGCCACGCGTACGGGTCAACGCCATCGGTGTCGGCGGGGTGGCGACCGAATCCCTCGAGATGGTGCTCACCGACGAGGCACTACGGGCGCAGTTCGAAGCCAACACGCCAATGCGGCGCCCGGGAACGCCCGAGGACATCGCCTGCGCCGCGCTCTATCTCGCCTCGCCGGCATCGTCGTGGGTGACCGGCAAGGTGTTCCAGGTCGACGGCGGCACCGAATCCCCCTCGATCTCCGTCCCCAGCCCCCCGCTGGAACCCACCCCGTAGACGAAATCCCACTCATCCGTACACAGAATTGTGTGCGGATGAGTGGGAATTGCGCTCACCTTGTCGCAAATGCGGCCGACAGGAGCCAGGAGATAGGGGGCGGATTTGGACTCTCCGGTGCCGCCGCGGCGGCCGGCCGATGGCAGCAGGGACGAGAGCACCCCGCGCCGCGCGTCCATGAACCCCCTCCTCCTGGGATACCTGATCAATCCGGTCGCTCTGGCCGCCTTCCTCCTTCTCCGCAACTGGGACCTTGTGGCGAACGAGCCGGTATGGGCCTATCTCGTGGTGTTGTGGGGCGGAGCAACGGCGTCGTCCATGACCGAGGTGTGGTTTCGGCGTCGACCGTCCGCGTTGTCGCTCCACGCTCGAATCTTCATGCAAGCCGCGTGCGTCACCGCTGCGCTGTACGTCACCGGATGGGGGCCCGTGCTCGCCGTCGCCTACGCCTTCATGGCGCAGGAGAACGTCGCCCGCAGCGGGGCCGGCACGTGGCGAGTCACGGCGTTGTGGAGTGCCGTGTGGATCGGGCTTGGGCAGCTCGCGATTTGGACCGGCTTCGCGCCGACGATGATCGACGAGCCGCTGGTGCACGGCGTCGCGCTCCTCAATGGCCTGGCGGTGGTCTTTGTCGTTCGAATGGCCGGCGCGGTGACCGACCAGAAGGAGAAGGCCGAGGCGACGCTGCGCGAGAGCGAGGACCGTTTCCGGTCATTGGTGCAGAACTCATCGGATCTCACGATCGTGCTCTACGCCGGACAGATCTCGTACGCCAGCGAGGCCAGCTTCAAGGTGCTCGGCTACCGCCCGGAGGACCTGGTCGGTCGCCCCGCGACAGACCTCGTCCACCCCGACGACCTCGAATGGCTGCGCGACCGCCTTGCCGCCGACCTCGCCAACAACTCGGTCGCGCAGCCGGTGGAACTGCGCGCGCGGCGCGCGGATGGGAACTGGATCCACCTCGAGGCTGTGGTCGCAAACCTCCTCGATCGCCCGTCGGTGCGAGGAACCGTCGTCAACGCTCGCGACATCACGGAACGCAAGCAGGCTGAGGCCGCGCTCGAGTTCCAGGCGCTCCATGACTCCCTGACCGGCCTTCCCAACCGTCTGCTGTTCCTCGACCGACTCGAGAATGCGATGGCGCGAGCAGCCCGTGACGTCTCGATCGCGCCGGCCGTGATGTTCCTGGATCTCGATCGCTTCAAGTCCGTCAATGATGGCCTCGGTCACGAGGCCGGCGACGATCTACTCGCCGCCGTGGCTGCTCGTCTGCGCGATGCGCTGCGTCCCGGCGACACGATCGCCCGGTTCGGTGGTGACGAGTTCGTCTTGCTGTGCGAGTCGGTGATTGACCGCGAACGCGCCGAAGAGGTTGGAGCGCGGGTCTTGGCGTGCTTCGAGCAACCTTTCCTCGTCGATGGCGAGTCGCTTCGCATCTCGGCGAGCATCGGAGTTGCCCTGTTCGATCCTGGTCACACGGCGGGCGAGATTGTTCGCGACGCCGATGCCGCGATGTATCGCGCCAAAGCTCAAGGACGGGGCCGGGTGCAGCTGTTCGACGCGAGCACGCGGGCGCACGAGCTGCTACGCGTGCACACTGAGAGCGCGCTACGGCAAGCGCTCGAGCGTGGCGAGCTCCGCGTGCACTATCAGCCCATCTTTGCGCTATCCGATCTGCGCCCTGTCGGAGTCGAGGCGCTCGTGCGCTGGCAGCACCCGACCCGCGGCCTCTTGTCGCCCGGCGACTTCATCGCCGTGGCCGAGGAAAGTGGCCTGATCGTTCCCATCGGGACATGGGTGCTGGCCGAAGCCTGCCGCCAGGTCGCGGAGTGGAACCTCGAGTTGCCGGAAGGACACGCGCTCAGCCTCAGCGTGAACCTCTCCGCGCGCCAGCTCGCGGAGCCGGGTCTCGTCGAGAGCGTGCGAGCGACGCTTGATGAGGTTGGCATCGATCCAGGCACCCTCGACCTCTGGCTCGAGGTGACCGAGACGTTCGTGCTGCGCGACCCCGAGACGGCAGCGGCCCGATTGGCCGAGCTTCGGTCGTTGGGCGTGCGCCTCGCCGTAGACGACTTTGGCACCGGCTACTCGTCGCTCAGCTATCTGCGCCAGTTCCCCGTGAGCTCACTGAAGATCGATCGTGCTTTCGTCGCTGGTCTCGGTAGCTCGGACGAGGACGAAGCCATCGTGCTGGCGATGGTGCACCTCGCTCACGCGCTTGGCATAGAGGTCGTCGCCGAAGGCGTAGAGAGCGATGTGCAGCTTGCTCGCCTCCGCGACATCGGCTGCGACTTCGCGCAGGGCTTCCTGTTGCAGGTACCGCTCCCCGGAAGCCAACTCGAGATGGGAAGGCTCGGAACGCGCGCTACCGCACGGTGAACGAGATCGGAAGGTGCTGCAACCCGCGGAGCACCATTCGCTCGCTCCACACCGGAGTTCCGGCCAGCGCGATCTGATCGAAACGACCGATCAACGCCCGTAGCGCGACTTCCGCCTGTAGGCGCGCGAGGTGCGCGCCAAGGCACGAGTGCACGCCCATGCCGAACTGCAGGTGATGGGCCGCGTCTGACCGATCGACCCGAACCTCGTCGACGTCGTCGCCCCATCGCTCGGGGTCGCGGTTCGCGGCGCCGATACCGCAGTAGATGATGTGACCCGGCTCGACCGTGCCGCCGTCCATCTCGATCGACTCGGTGGCGATGCGTCGCACGAACTGGTTGGGTCCGTCCCACCGCAAGAACTCGTTCACCGCGTTCGGCCACAGCGAGGGTTCTGATTCGAGCCGAGCGAGCTGGTCGGGGTACTGGATCATTGCTCGCATCCCGGTGCCGATGAGTGACGTCGTCGGCTCGTGGCCGGCGACATACAGCGTGACGAGCTGCGCGACGAGTTCGTCACGCGAGAGTCGGTCGCCTTCCTCCTCGGCCTGCACGAGCTCGGTCATGATGTCGGCCGACGGATTGCGGCGCTTCTCCTCGACCTGCTCTTCGAGGTACACCTGCATGTCGCTGAGCTGGCGGAGACACTCGAGTCGCTCCTCGACGCTGATCATCGGGTCCAGATTGCGGGCGACCGCCGCCGTCCACAGGCGAAAGCGAGGTGAGGCCTCGTCGGGGATGCCGAACATCTCGCAGAAGATCGCCACTGGCAGCGGATAGGCGAAGTCGTCGATCACGTCCATTCGGCCGCGGCTCGCAAGCTCATCGAGCGCGGCATCGATCCGAGCGGCCACCATGTCGCGCAACGCGGCGATCGCGCGGATGCCGAACGGCTGCTGCATCAGGCGGCGCAGCCGAGCGTGATCAGGGTCGTCGCGCAACACGAGCGTGTCCGACTTCGCGCCGGTCTCGGCCATGCGCGTGCGTTCCGCTTCGACGAACCCGGTTGGCTTGGCGTTGTCGAGCTCGACGCTGATGCTGGGCTCGCGCAACACGTGGGCCACATCCTCGTAGCGAGTCAGCACCCACCCTTCGAGCAGGTCGGACCAGTGGACGGGATCGTGCGCGCGCAGCTGCGCGTACTGCGCGTACGGCGACTCGTAGAACCCAGGTGCGAACGGATCGAACTTCAAGCTTCAACTCCGGTCAGCCACGGTCGCCCCGCGGTGCGGAGCGCATCCCACTTCTCGAGATCGTGGCCGGTTTGGCCGAGCTCGTCGGATGTCGGTCCGACCTGGTCGGCGAGTGGCCGCAGTGCGTCGATGTCGAAGCCGTACAGCTCCGCCGTGTTCAGGCCGAGGATCTGTTGTGTCTCGTCGGCGGGGATGTCGTGGAAGGCGTCTCGAAGCCATTCGCGCGTGTGAGGCCACGTGCCCTCGGGGTGAGGGAAGTCGTTGCCCCACATGATGTTGCCGACGCCGATCTCGTAGCGGCGAGCGAGCTCGCGCCGGCGCGTGTTCGACGCGCCGATTCCGCAGTTGCGGTCGAAGTATTCGCTTGGTCGCATACTCAGTCCGGCGGTGAGTTGCTGGCCGAGCTTCTTGGCGCCGTGCTCCCGGTCGTAGGCCGTGTCCATCATCCACAGCAGATCCGCGGCCCAGAACGCGCCGCACTCGGTGACGACGAAGCGCAGATCGGGATGACGCTCGAACACGCCTGACCACAACAGGAAGTGCAACGGTCGAGCGGACCACCACCGCACCTCGGTCACATACATGCCGACGTACGGGCCGTACGTGAGCTTGTCGGCCGCGCCCGAATGCACGTGGATCGGCATCCGCAACTCTTCGCACACGGACCAGACCGGCTCGTAGCAAGGGTCGTGATACGGCGGATAGGGCGCCCACATGGACGGAATCAGAAGGCCGCCGCGTAGGCCCGACTCGCGGGCGCGGGTGATCCCCGCCACGGCGGCGGGCACGTCTAAGATCGGAACGACCGCGACCCCGGCGCGGCGGTGGGG
>JBEEGD010000501.1:0-5183 GCA_041166685.1 Acidimicrobiaceae bacterium
TGATCACGAAGTCGCCGAGCACGTTCGCACCCATCCGGCCGAACTCGCTGTTGTCGATCTCCGCCTCGGTCCAGGCCTTGATCACCGGGCCGTAGCGGCGGTGGATGTCGCCGAACCGGCCGAGCCACGCACGCAACATTTCGAAGCTCTCGTCGTCCGGCGTCAGCGGGCCGAGCGACTCGACCAACGTTCCGATCTCCTCGGTCACGTCGAGGACAAGCGCGCGGACCAGATCTTCCTTGTTGGCGAAGTACAGATAGAAGGTGCCGTGCGACGTTTTCGCGACCTTCACGATGTCGTCGACTCGAGCGGGGAAATAGCCCTTCGAGCCGAACACCACGATGCCGGCGTCGAGCAGCTTCCTCACCGTGCGCTGCCCGCGGGCCCGGAGCTCCCGACCACTTGCGGGTGTGCCGACTCTCGACGGCGTCTTCTTCGTCTTGGCCGCCGCCTTTGGCACGACAGCGACGTTACCGGAGCTGACACTCGTGTCAGGTAGCTTCGCCCATCGTGGCTGCCCGTTCGATCCCTGCACCCGGTACGGCGGAGCTCCCGGCGCCCAATGCGGCCGCCTTGTTGCGACGCAACGGGACCGACCCGGCGATCGCAGCACGAACTGCGGTTCAGTTCGACGAGCGGGCGATCACCCACGCGGAGTTCCTCGCCGAATCGATCCGCTGGGCGAACCTCTTCCTCGCGCAACCACCCAGCACCCCTGACGGCGTCCTGCACGTCGGCGTGCTGCTCGACAACACGCCCGACTACCTCTTCGCGCTCGGGGGCGCGGCACTGAGTCGTTCAGTGGTCGTCGGGCTCAACCACACTCGTCGCGACGAGCACTTGTGGCGAGACATCGAGCACACCCACATCGGGCTGATCATCACCGAGCCGCGCCATCTGCCGTTGCTCGAGCCGATTGCTGATCGACTCCCCCCGATGCTCGTGGCCGAGGAGGACCTGCCGGCGACCGTTGCTGTGCAGAGCGGCACGGATGCGGGCGTCGAGCCGGACATCAGCTCGCGCTGGGCGCTCATCTTCACGTCGGGGACGTCCTCGGCCCCGAAGGCCGTGGTGTGCACCCAACGACGGCTCCTGCAGACCGGCGTGCGCATGGCCGCGATCATGGACCTCGGCCCGAACGACGTCGGCTACGTCTGCATGCCCCTCTTCCACTCCAACGCCCTCATGGTCGGATGGGCACCGTCGATCGTCGTGGGCGCGTCGGTGGCGCTGGCCCGAAAGTTCAGCACGTCGAGCTGGCTGGGGGATGTCCGTCGGTATCGGGCGACGTACTTCAACTACACCGGCAAGCCGCTGTCGTATCTCGTTGCCACGCCCGAGCAGCCCGACGACGCCGACAACTCGCTGCGGGTTGCCTTCGGCAACGAAGGCTCGCCCGAGGTGATCGACGCATTCGGACGCCGGTTCGGTGTCGAGGTGATCGACGCGTTCGGTGCCACGGAAGGTGGAATCGCCGTCAATCGCGACGAAGGCATGAAGCAAGGCTCGGTGGGCAAGGCCGGCGAGACCGTCAAGGTCGTCGACCCAGACGGCAAAGAGTTGCCGTCTGCCCGCTTCAGCGACGATGGCGCGCTCGCCAATGCGGACGAGTGCGTCGGTGAGATCGTCAACACCGCGGGGGCGGGACCGTTCGAGGGCTACTACAACAATGCGGAAGCCACCGACTCCGCGTTGCGGGGCGGTTGGTACTGGTCGGGTGATCTCGGTTACGTCGATGAGGACGGCTTCTTGTTTTTCGCCGGACGCACCGCCGATTGGTTGCGGGTCGACGGCGAGAACTTTCCCGCCGGACCGATCGAAGCGGCGATCGGTCGTCATCCCGACGTGGTCCTCGCGGCGGTGTACGGCGTTCCCGACGAGCACGCCGGCGATCAGGTCATGGCCGCCGTGCAATTGCGCGGCGGCTCGTCGTTCGATCCGTCGGCGTTCGCGGCGTACGTCGACTCGCTTCCGGAGATCGGCCCGAAATGGCGGCCGCGCTACGTCCGTGTCGTCGACGAGTTCCCGACGACGGGCACGAACAAGATCGTGAAGCGGACGCTGGTACGCCAGAAGTACCGCCGCGACCTGTGCGGGGCCGACACGTTCTGGGTGCGAGACCGGGGCGCCGACACCTATCGCCCGTTCACCGATGACGACGAGCGAGCGTTGCGAGCGGCGTTGGAGCACGCAGGCCGCGCGCGTTTCTGGGACTTGTAGTGGATCTGTCGTTCACCGCCGACGAGGAAGCGTTCGCCACCGAGATCCGCGAATGGCTTCAGGCGAACCTCGAGTCGCCCGTGGACGACCTCGAATGGGGCCGGCGGTGGCAGGCGACGCTGGCCGCCGATCGTTGGGTCGGTATCCACTGGCCTGCGGAGTACGGCGGACGTAGCGCGACGCCGGTGCAAGTGGCGCTCTACAACATCGAATACGCGCGCAGCCGCGCACCCCAACCCGTGAACCGCGTCGGCATCAACCTTGCCGGTCCAACCCTGCTGGCGCACGGTACCGACGAGCAGAAGGCGCGCTGGTTGCCGCGCATTCTCGACGCCAGCGAGCTGTGGTGTCAGCTCTTCAGCGAGCCGAACGCCGGGAGCGACCTCGCCGCGCTCGCCACACGGGCCACGCCCACCGATGACGGCTGGCTCGTCACGGGCCAGAAGGTCTGGACGTCGTACGCCGCGGAAGCGCGGTGGGGGATCTGCCTCGCCCGAACCGACCCCGAACTCCCGAAGCACAAAGGCATCTCGTATCTCGTGATCGATATGCAGTCTTCCGGCATCGAGGTGCGGCCGCTGCGTCAGATCACGGGCGAGGCGGAGTTCAACGAGGTGTTTCTCGACGACGTCTTCGTCTCCCGAAACCACCTGGTCGGCGACCTCAACAACGGGTGGGCGGTGGCCAATACGACGCTCGCGCATGAGCGAGGCACGTCGTTCCCGTTCAAGGAACAAGTCGTGCACGAGTCGTACCTCGGCGACCTCTACCGTCTCGCCGTCGACGGTGATCAACTCGACGACGTCGACATTGCGGATGCTCTGGCCGAGGCGTTCATCGAGTTGCGCATCCTGCGCCTGCACAACTGGCGCACGTTGTCGCGGCTCGGTCGGGGGATCGAACCCGGGCCGGAGTCGAGTCTCGTCAAACTCACCTGGACGGAAATGACGCAGCACCTGTCGGACGCAGCGCTGCTGTTGCAAGGTGCGGGTGCGCCGCTCACCGGTCCATGGCAGCGGCAATGGCTGTGGTCGAAGGCGTCGTCAATCGCCGGCGGCACGAGTGAGGTGCAACGCACGATCATCGGCGAACGCCTACTCGGGCTCCCGAGAGGGTGAAAGATGGGAACATGGCGATCGAACTGCAGGGACTTCGGACGGTCATCTACCCGACTTCTGACCTGGAGTCTGCCAAGGCGTGGTGGACCGAATTCCTCGGCTTCGGGCCGTATTTCGACGAACCGTTCTACGTCGGGTACGACGTCGCCGGCTACGAGTTGGGGCTGCTGCCCGATCACGATCCCGTCGACGGCGCGCTCACGTACTGGGGCGTCGACGACGTGGCCGCGGCGATCGACGCGGCCGTCGAGCAGGGAGCAAAGGTGCACGCACCTCCCTCGGAGGTCGGCGAGGGCATCGTGACCGGCAGTGTGACGACGCCGATGGGGTCGATCGTCGGATTGATCTTCAACCCGCACTTCCGTCTGGCCTACAAGAACGTCAGAGACACCATGCCCATGTGACAGCCGATGCGCTCTACGGTGCGCCCATGCCCTCCTTGGCTGCATGGGAATTGAAGGCTCACAACACCGCTACCCAGTCCGACAACAAGATTCATGACGACGAAGTCGCTCGGCGCTTCGGGTTCGGCGGCGGGCTCGTCCCGGGCGTGGATGTCTACGCCTACCTGACGCACCCGCCCGCCGAGGCATGGGGACTGGATTGGCTCGAGCGCGGCACCATGCAAGCCCGTTTCGCGCGGCCGGTCTACGAGGGCGACGCGGTGCGCGTGGTGCCCGTAGAGGTCGGGGAGGACGATGAGGGACTGCGGGCGCGGCTCGAGCTCCGGAACTCCGCAGACGAGGTCTGCGCCACCGCGGAGGCGTCGCTGGCGCATCGGGCGGTCGAACCTGCTTCGCTCGACGTGTGGCCGGACGTCGACCAGGTCGGTGAACGTCCGCCGGCGTCGTCTGATGCGCTACGGGTTGGCACGGCGTTCGGCCTCGCCGCGCACACCTTTCGGGCGGATCGAGCCGGGGAGTATCTGGACGCGGTCCGCGAGACGTTGCCCCTCTATCGCGCGTCGAAGGTGGCCCATCCCGGATGGTTGCTGCGCGACGCCAACTATGTGCTGTCCGGCAACGTACGCCTCGGCCCGTGGATCCATGTCGAGTCGTGCGCCCAGCACCACCGGCTCGTGGGCGACGGTGCGTCGGTCACCGCTCGCTCGGTCGTGACGAAGGAGTGGGAGCACAAGGGCCACCATTTTGTGACGCTCGACGTCGCTATCGTCGCCGACGCCGACCTCGCGGCGCACATCACCCACACGGCCATCTACGCACCTCGCCAAGCGCGCTGAGAAAGGATCAGTCCACATGCCCGGAAACGTTCGCCCGGTCGCCGACGAGCGTGACGGCCTCCTCGCGTATCTCGAGCAGCAGCGGGCGGTCATTCGCATTGCCGCGTACGGCCTCACCGACGAGCAGGCGCGCCTGGCTCCCACGGTGAGCTCGTTGACGGTCGGTGGACTCATCAAGCACGTCGCCGCGGTCGAACGGAGTTGGGTGGACATGGTGCTCGAGCGACGGAGCTCCGGCCCTCAGGAGGACTACGAGCGAAACTTCCGGCTCGGTGCCGACGAGACCCTGGCCAGTGCGCTCGACTCCTACCGCGAGGCCGCGAAGGAGACCGACCGCGTGATCGCAGGAATCGCCGACCTCGGTCAAGCGGTGCCCGTGCCCAAAGGGGTGCCGTGGTTCCCCGACGACGTCGACGCGTGGTCGGTGCGCTGGGTGCTGCTGCACTTGATCCAGGAGACGGCTCGTCACGCGGGCCACGCCGACATCGTGCGCGAATCGATCGACGGCGCCACCGGCTTTCCTCTGATGGCGGCCGCAGAGGGTTGGCCCGAGGCCCCATGGATGAAGCCTTGGAAGCCGGAGGCCACTACTCAGTGACGGACAG
>JBEEGD010000502.1:0-2905 GCA_041166685.1 Acidimicrobiaceae bacterium
GCTGCCGCCGCCCTCACCGCCGGCGAGGCCGGAGAGCACTCGGCGCAGCTTCCAGACCATGTTGAGCTGATTGCGAGCAATGAGCAGCTCTTCGTGCCGGGTCGACGAGGCGTCGACGTCAATGGCCGGGTAGATGCGGCGCTCGGCGAGCTTGCGGTCGAGGCGCAGCTCCATGTTGCCGGTGCCTTTGAACTCTTCGAAGATGTGATCGTCCATGCGGCTGCCGGTCTCGACCAGCGCGGTCGCGAGGATCGTGAGCGAGCCACCCTCTTCGATGTTGCGGGCGGCGCCGAAGAACTTCTTCGGCGGGTACAACGCCCCGGCGTCGATACCACCCGACATGATCCGGCCGCTCGTCGGGGCGGCGAGGTTGTAGGCGCGGGCGAGACGGGTGATGCCGTCGAGGATGATCACCACGTCTTTGCCCATCTCGACCATGCGCTTGGCGCGCTCGATCGTGAGCTCCGCGACCACCGTGTGCTCCTCGGAGGGACGGTCGAATGTCGACGACGCCACCTCACCGCGCAACAGCCAGCGCTTCATGTCGGTGACCTCTTCGGGCCGCTCGTCGACGAGCAACACGATGAGGTGCACTTCGGGGTTGTTGACCTCGACGGCTCGGGCGATGTTCTTCATGATCGTCGTCTTGCCCGCCTTCGGCGGCGACACGATCAATCCGCGCTGGCCCTTCCCGATCGGAGAGATGAGATCGATGATCCGGTTGGTCATGTTGGCGGGATCGTCGGCGAGCTCCATCTTGAGCTTCTCGTCCGGGAAGAGCGCCGTGAGGTCTTCGAAGCGGCGACGGCTACGCGCCTGCTCGGGATCGGTCTCGTTCACCGCGTCGATGCGCAGCAGCGCGGGGTTCTTCTCGTTGCGCGACGCCGGACGAGCCGCGCCTTGCAGGAAGTCACCCTTGCGCAATCCGAACTGGCGAGCTTGCTTCACGGAGACATAGACGTCGTCCTTCGACGGGAGGAAGCCCTTGAGGCGAAGGAAGCCGTAGCCCTCGTCGCGTAGATCGAGATAGCCCTGCACGTCGACCGGCTCACCGACGAACGGCACGTCGCTCTCTTGCTGCGGCCCCTGCCGTTCGCGATCCCCACCGCCACCGCCACCGCGCTCACGATCGCGGCCCCGGCGACGACGCCGGCGGTTGCCGCCCTCGCCGTCTTCACGCGGACCTTGTCCGCCCTGACCTTGTCCCTGGCCTTGTCCCTGACCTTGCGGGCGCTCACCTTGGTGGGCCGGGCGATCGAGCTGATCGTGCGAGGCCTGAGGGTCGTCGTGCTGTTCGCCGTTGGCCGACGCGTCGGTCGTGGTCGTCGTCTGCGCCTCGGCGTTGAGGTCAGGAGCCTCCCCCGCGACGGCGAGCTCCCAGTCAGCCGGCGGTTCCGCTTCTGGCGCGGGAGGAGCTTCGGCGCGCTCGTGCGCCTGCGGCGCTGGCCGCGGCTCGGGTCGCTCTGATGTCGACGGGCCGTTGCCGTTGCCTTCGCTCGCGAGTTCGAGCACCTGGTCGACCAGATCGGCCTTCTTCGCCCGCGAGCCCGCCTTGCCACCCATCGCTTCGACGATGGCCGCCAGCTCGGCGCGGTCCTTCTGCTCGAGCTTGGAGCGTGAGAGTGCAGTTGCCTCGACGCTCATCCTTTACCCCATTTCGTAAGGAGGTTCCGCCGTTTAGGTGTTTGTGCCCGCCACGGCCGAGAGATCACCGACGCTCGTCAGGTCCGCGAGAAGGCAAGAACCAGCGGGAGTTCGTCGGCTGCGTCATCTCACCCGAAGGGCGGCTGACGCGAGCCACATGGTAGCGACCTCGTCCTGTTACGAGCAACCGTGCCGCGACACCATCTTGCGGCGCGGTCCGATATCAAGCGGGAGCGCGGAGGGTTGTAGGTCAGACTGACGGATCTATGGGGGCAGTGCTCGACGCGCGCGGGTTGCGCAAGCGATTCAAGGATGTGCAGGCGGTCGACGGCGTCGACCTCACCGTGCACGCCGGCGAACGCGTTGGATTGCTCGGCCCGAACGGCGCCGGCAAGACCACGACGCTGCTCATGCTGCTCGGCGCGATCACACCCGATGAGGGCGACATCGAGATCATGGGTCATCACCTGCCCAAGGGCCGATCGAAGGCGATGGAGGAGGTTGGCTTCGTCGCCGGGTATCTCCCGCTCCCCGATCGCCTGCGGGTGCGAGAGGCGCTCGGCGTCTTCGCCGGCTTCTACGGGCTCGACCGCGCCGAGGCAGACGAAGCCATCGCACGCGGGCTGTCGCGCTTTCGCATCAGCAAGCTCGCCGACCGTATGTGCATGGAGCTGTCGTCGGGACAGCGCACGCTCGTCGGCATCGTGAAGTCGTCATTGCACCGACCGCATCTCCTCGTGCTCGACGAGCCCACGGCGTCCCTCGATCCCGACGTTGCGATGCGGGTGCGTTCCGGCCTGCTGGACATCTGCGCGAACGAAGGAACGGCACTCCTCGTGACGAGCCACAACATGCTCGAAGTCGAGCGCATGTGCGAGCGCGTCGTGTTCATCGCCGGCGGCCGGATCGTCGCCGACGGCACGCCCGACGACGTGGCGGCGATGTTCGGGCATGGCGACCTCGAGTCGGTGTTCCTGCAACTCGCCGGCACCGACATGGAGCTCGACGAGCCATGAGCTGGTTGCGGATCAAGACGGTGGTGCGTCGACACTGGTACGTGTTGTGGCGCAGCCCCAACCGGTGGTTCGACATCGCGGTGTGGCCGGTGTTCGACGTGTTGCTGTTCGGCTCGCTCGGCGCGTTCGTCGCGCAGGAGAACACCGCGTCGCGCGCCGCCGCGCCGTATCTGCTCGCGGGGATCATGCTCTTCCACGTGTTGTTCCAATGCCAGATCGCGGTGACGACCGGCTTCATGGAAGAA
>JBEEGD010000503.1:0-4257 GCA_041166685.1 Acidimicrobiaceae bacterium
CGCTCGCAATCGCGCGAGAGCAGGACCTCGACCTGGTCGAGGTGGCAGCACAGGCCAACCCACCGGTGTGCCGGATCATGGACTACGGCAAATGGAAGTACGAGGAGTCGCAACGCCAGCGTGACTCCCGGCGTAAGAGCACCAACGTTTCGATCAAGGAGATGAAATACCGCCCGAAGATCGGCACCGGCGACTTCGACACGAAGACCCGCAAGGTCGAGAAGTTCCTCGACGAAGGGCACAAGGTCAAGGTCACGATCATGTTCCGAGGACGTGAGACCCAGCACCCTGAGCTCGGGCGTCGCATCCTCGACAACGTGGCGGAGCGGGTGACGCAAGTCGCTCGAGTCGAGGTCATGCCGAAGCTCGATGGGCGCAACATGACAATGGTGCTCGCTCCGGACAAAAAGGCGAAGGCCGCCCGGGACGCGCAGCGCAAAGCGGAAAGCGACGCAGTGATCGAGAGCGCCACTGAGGCAGCCGCCGAGGCTCCCGCCGAAGCCCCTACCGAAGCGGCAGCACAGCCAGTAGCCGAAGCAACCAAGCCGGAAGACGCGGCCTGAGGAGTACGAGATGCCGAAGATGAAAACCCACCGGGGCGCCGCCAAGCGTTTCAAGCTGACCGGCTCCGGCAAGATCGTGCGCCGCAAGGCGTTCATGAACCACATCCTCGAGCCCAAGCCTTCGAAGCGCACTCGCCGCCTCAAGCGCGAGGCCGAAGTCACTGGCGGCGACAAGGCGCGCATCGAGCGCTTGCTGGGCCTGAAGTAACCGCCTCTTGTAATCGCCACCACACCACTCACGAAGGAGAAGATCGATGGCGAGGGTCAAGCGCGCCGTCCACAGCAAGAAGCACCGTCGAGCAACTCTCGACCGGGCCAAGGGATACTTCGGCAACAAGAGCCGCTCGTATCGCGCGGCCAACGAGCAGGTCATGCATTCGCTGCAGTACGCGTTTCGCGACCGTCGCGCGCGCAAGGGCGAGTTCCGTAGGCTCTGGATTCAGCGCATCAACGCGGCGTGCCGCCAGAACGACATGAGCTACAGCCGCTTCATCAACGGGCTGCACACCGCCGGCGTTGAAGTCGACCGCAAGGTGCTCGCCGACCTCGCGGTCACCGATCCGGCCGCGTTCACCGCGCTGGTCGAGAAGGCTCGAGCCGCGACCGGGTGAAAGCGGGGGGCGACCGCGCCGCGGTCGAACACCTTCGTGAATTGGCGCGTCGTCGAACCGTTCGCGAAGAGGAGCGGCGGTATCTCGTCGACGGCCCCATCCTCGTGGCCTCGGCCCTTCGGTCGGACGCTCTCGTCCACGGTGTGTACGTCGAGGTAGGGCGTCACGAGGCCATCGTCGACGAGGCCAGCGCGGCCGGCGTTCGCGTCCACGTGCTGCCTCCCGGGGCCATTGCTCGCTTCAAGGCCACGGATGTCGTCACGCCGCAGGGCATCGTCGCCGTGACCGCCATGCCGGACACCCGCGTCTCCGACGCGGTCGATGCTGCCGAGTCCGGTGTCGTGCTCGTGCTTTGCGGCCTCTCCGACCCCGGCAACGCCGGGACGATGCTGCGAATGGCCGAGGCCTCCGGAGTGAGCGGGGTACTCTTTTGCGACGGTTCGGTCGATCCGTTCGCTCCAAAATGCGTTCGGGCGTCCGCTGGTTCGATCTTTCATGTTCTGGTGGTGAGCGGAGGCGTACCCGTGCAGGTGCTCGAGGCGATGGGCGGTCGCGGAGTGCAACGACTCGGAACCGATGCTCGCCGCGGCAAGCCCTACGACGAGGTCGACCTGACCGGCTCGTTCGCGCTCGTGCTCGGAAACGAATCCCATGGGCTACCGCCCGAGTTGGCGGACCACCTCGACGGCTGGGTTCATGTCCCGATGGCCGGCGACGTCGAATCGCTGAACGTCGCGATGGCCGCATCGGTCATCTGCTTCGATGCCGCCCGTCAGCGCCGGGGGGTCCGTTGAGTTCTTTCGATGCGCTACCCGATCCGATCGTGCGGCTCGACGGCGACCGGCGCATCATCGAAGCCAACGAGGCTGCCGCCCGGCTCGTAGGCCGGCCCGCGACGGAGATCGTCGGGCGGACGCTCATGGAGGTGTTCTCGCCACGGAACCGTGACGGCAGCCCGTTGCTGGCCGACGGTTGGCATTCATCGAGTCGATTGCGATCGGTGCTCGGCATACCCGAACACGAGGTCACGATCGCGGCGCCCGGTGGAGATCTCAAGGTACGAGTCACGGGTCGCTACGAACGCAATGGCGACGGCTCGATCACGGGTGCGCTGCTGAGCATGCGGCCCCCGCGACGCAATGCCAGCGACGAGCCGACCGGCAGCGAAGTCGTGTCCACCGTGAGTCATGAGCTGCGGAGTCCCCTCACGTCGGTCAAGGGTTACACGTCGCTGCTGCTCAACCGCTGGGACCGCCTCAAGGACGAGCAAAAGCGAATGATGCTCGAACAAGTACATCACGACGCCGACCGCGTGACGCGCCTCATCACCGAACTGCTCGACATCAGTCGCCTCGAGACCGGCCGGCTCGTGCTGCGCCGCCAACTCACGAACCTGGCCGACCTCGCCAATGACGTTGTCGAGAAGTTGAAGATGACGTACGCGGACCTCGAGTGCGACGTGCAGTTCCCCGACGGGTTTCCACAGGTGTACGCCGACCCCGACAAGCTCGAACAGGTCCTCACCAACCTCGTCGAGAACGCAGCCAAGTACGCCAGCACAGCGGGAATGTCGGTCGTGGGTCAGGTCGACGAGACCGAAGTCGCCGTTGCGGTCAGCGATACCGGCGAAGGCATCCCCGCATCGGATGTCCCCATGGTGTTCAAGAAGTTCTTCCGCCGCGACATGGGCAAGCCCACAGGAACCGGCCTCGGCCTCTGGATCAGTCGCGGGCTGGTCGAGGCTCACGGGGGTCGCCTCACTGCCACGTCGATCATGGGTGAGGGCAGCATCTTCCGCTTCACCCTGCCGTTGGTCGACCTCGACGAGCTCTTCGCCGAAACGAACTGATTTGTCGGCGCGGCCGAGCTGACGGCAGGGTTTCCAGCCACATGATCGACGACATCGAGCGGATTGCCGCCGAGGGCGCGGCCCGTCTCGCCCAAGCGGCCACATTGGACGACTTGACCGCGCTCAACACGGAGCTACTGGGCAAGCGGTCCGAGCTCAGCGGGGTGAAGCAGCGTCTGGGGTCGTTGGATCCGGACCAGCGCAAGACGATCGGCCGCGCCGTGAACGACGCGCGATCTCGTCTCGAGACCGCCGCGGAGGCGCGGCGCCGGGCGTTGCAAGCCACTGATCTCGACGAGCGTCTCGAAGTCGAGCGTCTCGATCTCACGGAGTTCACCAACCACGGGCGCCGCCACGGTCACAAGCACCTCGTGACCCAGGCGCAGGAGCGGCTCGAGGACGTGTTCATCGGCCTGGGCTTCACGATCGCCGAGGGTCCCGAGGCCGAGGACGACTGGCACAACTTCGGCGCCTTGAACTTCCCGCCAGACCATCCCGCGCGCGACATGTACGACACCCTGTATCTCGACTATGGCGAGCCGGGCTCGACGCTGCTCCGCACGCACACCTCACCCGTGCAGATTCGTGTGATGCAGAACCTCCCGCCGCCGATCTACATGATCATGCCGGGACGGGTTTTCCGGCAAGACACGGCGGATGCGACCCACATGCCGGTGTTCCACCAGATCGAAGGTCTCGTCATCGACAAGGGCATCACCTTCGCCCATCTCGCCGGCACCATCGACGCATTCAGCAAGGCATTCTTCGGCGGCGACTTCGCGTCGCGTCTGCGTCCGGCGTACTTCCCGTTCACCGAACCGTCCGCCGAGTTCGACATTCTCCGCCCCGACGGTGGCTACATGGAGCTCGGTGGATGCGGAATGGTGCACCCAAACGTGCTCGCGAACTGTGGACTCGATCCGGAGGAGTGGCAAGGGTTCGCCTTCGGGTTCGGCATCGACCGCTTTGCAAAGGAGCGTCACGGCGTCGACGATCTCCGTGACTTGTTCTCCAACGACATCCGCTTCTTGGAACAGTTCTAGATGAAAGTCCTGCTGAGTTGGTTGCGCGAGTTCGCGCCGCTCGACGCGGACCCTGTCGCGATCGGAGACGCGCTCGGCGCGCTGGGAACTCCCGTCGAAGAGATGCACGTCATCGGCGAGGGGCTCGACGGCATCGTCGTGGCCCGCGTCCTCGCGCTGCGGGCCCATCCCGACGCCGATCGCATCCAACT
>JBEEGD010000504.1:0-2581 GCA_041166685.1 Acidimicrobiaceae bacterium
GGGCTGATGTTCGACGGGTCGTCGATCCGCGGCTTCCAGCAGATCCACGAGTCGGACATGTTGCTGCTGCCCGACCCGACGACGGCGTACATGGACCCGTTCCGGCAGCACCCGACGCTGATCATGAACTTCTTCATCCACGACCCGCTCACCGGCGAGGCCTACTCGCGGGACCCTCGCAACATCGCCAAGAAGGCGGAGGACTACCTCCGCGGCTCCGGCATCGCCGACACGACGTACTTCGGGCCCGAGGCGGAGTTCTACATCTTCGACTCCATCCGTTACGACCAGAACCAGCACTCGGCGTACCACTACATCGACTCGATCGAGGCGGCGTGGAACACCGGGCGCGAGGAGCCGGGCGGTAACAAGGGCTACAAGCCGGCGTACAAGGGCGGGTACTTCCCCGTGCCGCCGACCGACCACTTCACCGACCTGCGGTCGGAGATGGTGCGCGTGCTGCTCGAGATCGGCATCGACGTCGAGATGCAGCACCACGAGGTCGGTACCGCCGGCCAGGCCGAGATCGACTTCCGGTTCGGCACGTTGCTGAAGACCGCCGACAACCTGATGAACTTCAAGTACGTCATCAAGAACGTCGCGCGGATGCACGGCCGTACGGCGACGTTCATGCCGAAGCCGATCTGGGGTGACAACGGCTCAGGCATGCACTGTCACCAGTCGCTCTGGAAGGACGGCTCACCGCTGTTCTACGACGAGCTCGGGTACGCCGGGCTGTCGGACATGGCGCGGCACTACATCGGCGGACTGCTCAAGCACGCGCCGTCGCTGCTCGCCTTCACGAACCCGACGACGAACTCCTACCGGCGACTGGTGCCGGGTTACGAGGCGCCGGTGAACCTCGTCTACTCGCAGCGGAACCGGTCGGCGTGCTGCCGCATCCCGATCACGGGCTCCAACCCGAAGGCGAAGCGGCTCGAGTGGCGAGTGCCGGACCCGTCGTGCAACCCGTACCTCGCGTTCGCGGCGATGCTGATGGCTGGTCTCGACGGTGTCCGCAACAAGATCGAGCCGCCCACGCCTGTCGACAAGGACCTCTACGAGCTCCCGCCGGACGAGCTCGCGGCAGTGGCGACCGTGCCCGGCTCTCTCGAGGCGGTGCTCGACGCGCTCGAGGCCGACCACTCCTACCTGCTCGAGGGCGGCGTCTTCACGCCGGACGTCATCGAGACCTGGGTGGACTACAAGCGGGAGCACGAGGTCGACGCCATCCGCCTGCGGCCCCACCCGCACGAGTTCGCGATGTACTACGACATTTAGTTCGCACCCGTAGCTGACGCGCGATGGCCGGCGTTTCGAGGCTCTTGCCTGCGGAAACGTCGGCCGTCGTTTTCCGTCAGTAGCCGACTTCTGGTGCTGTTTCGTGCGCGGGCTGTGCGCCAGAGTCCGAGCCTTCACGAAGCGCGGAAGCCCGAAAGACGAGCAACGGGGACCTGCCGCGTCAGGGAGCGGCCTCCCTGTGGGTCCACTAGGGGTAACCACTGACGGCGCGCGAGTTGGGCCTGCGTCTAGCTGAAGTTTCCGATCAAGATGCGCTGGTCTACGCGGGCATCTACGACGGCTCCTCCGTCGTCGTGCGCCTTCCGCTCGACGTTTCCGCCGAGACGGACGGCAGTCACTGGTGCGTCGTGCTGACCGTCGGGGAGAGCGTCTCCGCCGGCGGTTGAGAACGGCACCTATGTAGCGAGGGCGGGACCCAAGACTCGCCGGTAGCGAACCTCGTTGAGCACGGCCTCACCGCGTTGCTCCTCCTTGACCGCGCCGTCGGCCAGCCACCCGTGGCGTTCATAGAACCCGCGCGCGCGAGCGTTGCCGTCCAGAACCCACAGCACGGCCTCGGTGTAGTCAGACTCGAGTTTCGTGAGGACTGGCTCGTGGAGTGCGTGCCCTACCGACTTGCCCCAGGCTGCCGGCGTGACGTAGATCGCGTACAGCTCACCGACTCCCGCCCCTGTATCGGCGTCGCGTGAAGGGCCGACCGAAGCAAACCCGACGAAGCGCGCTGCCTGGACGGCCACCCAGGTCGTTTTCTCCGCGTGCGCGAGCTGATCTCGCCACTGTCTGGCGCGGTGCTCCACGGAAAGCGCCGCGAGCACGGAAGAGGGCAGCAGCTCTCTGTATGCACCTCGCCAAGACGCGACGTGAACTTCGGCGATGGCGTCAGCGTCATCAGGCACAGCCCGTCTGACCTCGATCCCCGCGCTCACGCTCTCGACGATAGGCGGACCGGTTGAACGGCACCTACCCAGCAAGTGCCGGTACGTATCGACCACCGAACTCCAACCGTGTCACCCGAATGGCTCAAGCAAAAGTAGACAAAGCCCCCTACCTTGGCCTTGGCGAGTCCTTTCGGACCCGCCGCAAGGGGGCCGACAGGTGGAGGCCGACGAATGGATTCGGAGGAAGCGGCGACTGTATTCGTCGAGATCTGCACACGACTGGACGCGCTGGTCGAGTCGCAGCTAAGGACGAACGAACTCCTCGCTGCACTGGAGTCCGCCCTCAAGGAGCACCTCGAGGCGCTGGCCGACGACCACGGTGACACCATCGGCGCCCCTCA
>JBEEGD010000505.1:0-3174 GCA_041166685.1 Acidimicrobiaceae bacterium
TGTCATACCCCCTCGCCATAGTTCAGGGCATGGAACTCATCGTCGTTGCCGTGGTGCTGATCGTTGCGTTGGCCGCCGTCATTGCGGTGCGGGCTGCCGTCGACACCGTGGTGTCGGTCGCCGATCAACAGCTCGGCACGAGAACGGAAGCGGGCACGCGTGAGCTCGCCCTCCATCGCGACGCAATCGGGGATCGCCTCGATGCGATGGGCGGCGAGCTGGCACGCGTCAACGAGCTTGTTGGTGCGATGCGGCGGGAGCGTTCGCAGCAACACGGCGAGGTGCTCGAGGGGCTACGCGAGACGGTCAGAACCACCGGAGAGCTCGCGACGACCACGCAAGCACTGCGGCAAGCGCTCGCCAGCCCGAAAGCGCGCGGCCAGTGGGGTGAGCGCATGGCCGACGACGTGTTGCGCGCCGCGGGAATGATCGAAGGCGTCAACTACCGCAAGCAGACCGCGATCGCCGGTGGCACCATCCCCGATGTCACGTTCCTCCTCCCGCGCGACCTGCTGCTGCACATGGACGTGAAGTTCCCCGTCGACAACTACCTGCGGCATCTCGAGGCGACGACCGATGCCGAACGCGCCGCAACCTGCACGGCCTTCCTTCGCGACGTTCGCGCCCGAGTGAGAGAGCTCGCCAACCGCGGCTACGCCGATTCCGCGACCACGGCGGGCTACGTGCTGCTGTTCATCCCCAACGAGAGCGTGTACAGCTTCATCCAGGAGCACGACCGCGAAGTGGGCGATCTCGCGCTCGCCCATGGCGTCGTGCTGTGCTCGCCGTTCACGCTGTTCGCCGTGCTCGGCGTGATCCGCCAGGCGGTCGACTGCTTCCTCCTCGAGCGGGCGTCCGACGAGATCCTCATCGCCCTGGGTCGCTTCTCCGACCAGTGGGGCCGGTTCTCCGACCACGTCGACAAACTCGGCAAGCAGCTCAACACGGTCCAAGGCACCTTCGACGAGCTGGCCAACACTCGCCGGAGCCAGCTCGAGCGACGACTCGGCGAGATCGACGCCATTCGCACGCGCCGAGGCCTCAGCGACGACGACGGCGACCAAACCCCGGTGCTCCGCCAGGTCACGGCCCTCTAGCCTGAGCGGATCAGCCGCTTCTACGTCACCACGCCGATCTACTACGTCAACGACGCCCCCCACATCGGCCACGCCTACACGACGGTCATCGCCGACGCCCTGGCCCGGTGGCACCGCCTGCTCGACGACGACGTCTACTTCCTCACCGGCACCGACGAGCACGGTCTGAAAGTTGCCCAGTCGGCCGAAGAGGCCGGGGTCCCGCCGCAAGAACAGGCCGACCGCAACGCCGCCCGGTTCCGCGACACCTGGGACAGCCTCGGCATCTCCTACGACGACTTCATTCGCACCACCGAGCCCCGTCATCACGCCGCGGTGCAGGCCCTGCTCACCAAGATCAAAGACAACGGCGACATCGAGCTCGACACGTACGAGGGTCCGTACTGCGTCTCGTGCGAGGCGTACTACACCGAGGCCGAACTCATCGACGGCGAGTTCTGTCCCATCCACACCGGCAAGGCCGTCATCCAGCTCAAGGAGGAGAACTACTTCTTCCGTCTGAGCCGCTATCAGCAGCGCCTCCTCGATTGGATCGAGTCCAACCCGGAAGCGATCACGCCCGAAGGCAAGCGCAACGAAGTGCTCGGCTTCATCCGTCAGGGCCTCGACGACGTGTCGATCACGCGCACGTCGCTTTCGTGGGGTGTGCCGGTGCCATGGGCCGAGGGTCATGTCTTCTACGTGTGGTACGACGCGCTCATCAACTACGCGACGGCCATCGGGTACGGGACCGACGACGAGCGCTTTCGCACCTGGTGGCCAGCGGTGCACCACCTCATCGGCAAGGAGATCATCCGCTTCCACTGCGTGTACTGGCCGGCGATGCTGCTGGCGGCGGGTCTCGAACCGCCTCACCGCGTGCACGTGCACGGTTGGCTCCTGCTCGGCGGCGAAAAGCTGAGCAAAACGGTGCACGGCCCCGCCAAGCTCACCGACATCGCGCCCGCCCGCCTCGTGTCCGACTTCGGCGTGGATGCGTTTCGGTACCACTTCTTGCGCGACACCCCGTTCGGTCCGGATGGCGACTTCAGTTACGAGCGCATGGTCGACCGTTACAACAGCGACTTGGCGAACAACCTCGGCAACCTGCTGTCGCGCGTCGCAACGGTCGTGGACAAGAAATGCGGTGGCGTCGGTCCGGCGCCGCGTGCCGACAGCCCACTGCGCGCCGTCGCGGCGGAGGCGTATGCCGCGACCGCGGAAGCGTGGGACCGTGTGCAGCCGTCGGTCGCGCTCGACGCGACGTGGCGTCTGATTCGCGAAACGAACGCGCTGCTCGAAGCCACTGAGCCCTGGAAGGCCGAACCTGGCCCGGAGGTCGACGGCGTGCTCGGCGACGCGCTGGAGGCGCTGCGCATCGTCGCGATCCTGGCGTCGCCCGCGACGCCTGATGCCAGCGCGGAGATATGGCGCCGCATCGGCCTCGACGGTGCGCCGCAGTACCAGCGGCTCCCTGCGTCGGCCGAGTGGGGCCAGTATCCGGGAGGTCTGAAGGTCGAGAAGGCCGCCCCGCTGTTCCCCCGAATCAGTGGCTGAGAGCGCCTCCGACCAGGTCTTTTGGACCGACGACCACTGTCACCTGCCTGAGGACCTCGAGGCCGCGGCCGCTCAGGTGGCGGACGCGGCCGCGACGGGCGTGACTCGGATGGTCACGGTCGGCACCACGGTCGAGCACTCACGAGCGGCGATCGCGGTCGCTCGCGCCCTCGACGGGGTCTGGGCGACGGCGGGCGTGCACCCGCATGACGCCAAGGACGGCATCGAGGGTCTCGAGGGTTTGCTCGCGGAGGCCGAAGTCGTCGGCGTGGGGGAGTGCGGGCTCGACTACCACTACGACCACTCGCCCCGCGAGGTGCAGCGGGAGGCGTTCGCCGCCCAGGTCGCCCTCGCCAAGGAGCACGACCTGGCGCTCGTCGTGCACACCCGCCAGGCGTGGGACGACACCTTCGCCATCCTCTCCGCCGAGGGCGTGCCCGAGCGGACGATCATCCACTGCTTCAGCGGTGGGCCCGCCGAGGCGCGGCGCTCGCTCGACGCCGGTGCGCACCTGAGCTTCAGCGGCATCGTGACGTTCAAG
>JBEEGD010000506.1:0-6719 GCA_041166685.1 Acidimicrobiaceae bacterium
GAGACCGCCCCAGCCGTACTCGATCGCGAGACCAGACGGGCTCAAGCAGTAGAAGGAGAGCATCTGGTCGTTGGTGTGGCGCCCGAGCCCGCTTTGCAGCGGAACCTTGTTGTCGTAGACGCGGTCGAGCGCGCGTCCGACGGTGTCGATGTCCTCGACCTGCAACATGATGTGCGCCAACGTCGGCGGCATGCCCGGCATCCCCGCGAACGCGAATGAATGGTGGCGCGGATTCGGCGACGTGAACGTGAGCGACGCCGGCCCCATCGTGATCACGTCGCTCACCCGGAATCCGAGTTGCGTCGCGTAGAACTCGTACGTCTCTTCTCCGTCACCGCCGAAGATCACCGCATGGCCGACACCCTGCGACCCCGTCACGAAGCGCGCGCCTCGCGGCGACACGAAGTTCTCCTTCTCCGTCTTCGCGCCGTAGTAGAACTCGAGCGGCACACCGTTGGGATCCTCGGCCTGGAACAGGTCGAGCACACGGCGGTGCGCGGCCACCTCGGGAGCGTCCTTCACCGCGATGCCGCCATCGGTGAGCCTGGCCTTGAGCTGATCGAAGGCCCGCTTCGTGGAAACTTCGAACCCGAGGGCGCCGACCCCGCCGTTCGGTCCGGCTTCCACGGCGATGCGCCAGGAGCGTTCATCGGCGCGGAGATACAGGGTCTCGCGCTCGGGCGCCGCCGACGGCTGCGTGCCGACCTGCAGGCCGAGAATCGACGTTGCAAACGTGGACCACGCATCCAAGTCCTCGGCGGTGACCACGACATAGCCAAGAGCCACGACTTCGTTGTTCACAGCGATCCCTTTCTTCGTCGAGCGAGTGCGCCGACGGAGTCTCATCCCTCTCGTGCATCATCCGCGCGAGCGACGTCCGATGTCACGAGGGTGTTCCGTTCAGTGGACCGAACTCGTGGCTCCGGGCGCATCCGGATTGCTCAACTGCAAGGTACGCGCTCTGGCGCGCACCCAACTCGACAAGACGGGAGCATCCGTTGGCTGAGCGACTCAAGCTGTCAAGGAAAGTGCACGAGCGTCCGCTCGCTGACTGGGCGCCAATTGCGGTGGAGTTCCTCGGCGCGGAGTCCGTCATCGTCGAAGGAGAGCGCTGGCGGCACCACGTGATCCACAAGGGTGACGGCCCACCGCTGTTCATGTACCACGGCATCGGTGGTCACGCAGAGACCTACGCGCGCACCCTTCCGCAGATTGCCGCCGCCGGCTATCACGTCTACGCGGTCGACGCGCTGTACCACGGTTACAGCTCGAAGCCCGATCTGAACGATCGCGCCGAGATGGCCGTCAACCAGGTCGACGCGGTGGTCGACCTCATCGACGCGCTCGGCTACGACACGGTGCACTTCGAAGGCGAATCGATGGGCGCCATGATCGGCACCGAGTTCGGCCTGCGGTACCCAGACCGTGCCGGCAAGATCATCCTCAACGGATTCGGCATGGTCGCCACCGATCGCCCGATGGAGGACTTCCCGCCGTCGCCGGGCCCATCGATGATGGAGCTCTTCCCGCTGTCCGTCGCCGCCGTGACTGATCCCAGCTACGAGAACATCGCGAAGCGGATGCACTGGCTCGTCAAGGAGCCCGGCCGGATCACGGACGAGATGGTGCTGCTGCGGCAGCGCCTCTATCAGGATCCCGACATCAATCGAATGATGCGCCAGGTGTTCGGCGTCGGCCAAGCGCCCCCCGATTTCGCGGCGATGCGAGACTCCGCGCGTACAGAGGCAGAGGCCCGCGCCGCGTGGAAGCCGGAGGCGCTCATCATCTGGGGCGACCACAACCCCGGCCTCGGCGTGGAGTACGGCGAGTACTGCGCGGACATCATCGGCGCCAAGTTCTACGAGTTCGTCGACGCCGGCCACTGGCCGCAGTGGGAGAAGCCGGACGAGTACTCGCAGGTGATGATCGACTTCCTCAAGACCTGACGAGTCATCGATGCGATAGTTGCGCGCTGTTCGCCTTCTGTGCATCCCAGGCGTTCCAGTGCAGCACCTCGCTGACCGGCCGGCGCGTGGTCGGTCCGTAGTGCTCCTTGTCCGGATAGCCGAGGGGTATTGCCGCCACAGGTTCGACGTTCTCCGGCAGGCCGAGCAGCTCGCGCATGCGGTCCGCACCGACGAGCATCGGCACGCCGGTGAGCGTGGCGCCGAGACCCAACCCGCGCGCGGCGAGCAACAGATTCTGGACCGCGGGAAAGACCGACGACTGCACGGCCGCGGCGTTCGGCGCATGCGGGGGAACGACCATGCCGACGATGATCCACACCGGAACGCGTTCGAAGTCCTCGAGCATCGCCTTGTAGCGCGGCATCGGAGGAGAGTCGCCCGGCTGCTGGCGCGAGAGCAGCATCTGATACATGGGCTCGAAGCCTTCTCGCGCCCAGCCGCCCAACTTCGCTCGCAGCGCGGGCTCGTCCACGACGATGAAGGCCCAGGGCTGACTGTTCCCACCGCTCGGCGCCTTGGTCGCCGCTTCGACGATCCTCTCGATCAGCTCGTGCGGAACCGGATCGGGTTTGAGACTTCGGATGGCGCGCTGCGAGTAGATCGCTTCGAACAAGCCGATTTCATCATTGCTTCGGTCCATGGGCTGATTAGAACCGTCGAAGGATGAGCCATGGAGCGGCGCGTGCCGTCTCTCGGAACGACTCACGCCGCTCGGCCGAGGAAGGCGTCGTATCGTCGCGGTGCTGCCCGACCGCGCGGCGGCAGCCGAGACGGGAGGGGCGACGATGACCACGGTGACCGCCGAAGGTTCGAGCCGGTACGTGACGACCAAGTTGCATCGCATGCACTATCAGGAAGCGGGAACTGGTCATCCCGTCGTGATGTTGCATGGCAGCGGTCCTGGTGCGACCGGTTGGAGCAACTTCAATCCGAACATCGGCCCGATGTCCGAGCGCTTCCGTGTCCTCGCGTTCGACATGCCTGGCTGGGGCGGCACCGAAGATCTCGATCCTGCTCAGCCGCGAGACCACGTCGAGGCGCTGATCCTTGCGCTCGACGAGCTCGGTATCGAACGGGCCACGCTCGTGGGGAATTCCATGGGCGGCATGACGTCGATCCGGTGTGCGATCGAGCACCCGGACCGAGTGTCACATCTCGTCCCGATGGGAGCGCCCGCACCCGGCATCAACATCTTCACGGCGGGCGGCGGCATGTCGGAGGGCCTGAAGATCCTCATCGAGGCGTACATGGACCCGAGCCCCGCGAACTTCAAGCGGCTCGTCTCGGTGATGGCGTTCGATCAGAAGTTCGCGACCGACGAGCTCGCGGAGCAGCGATCGAAGAACGCACTGGCGCACCCTGAGCACCTGGAGAGCTTCGGCAAGATGATGCAGTCCGGCGCAGGCATGACCGAGTTCTTCGGTCTCGCGAACCGGCTCGCCGAAATCTCTGCGCCGACACTGGTGATCCACGGCCGCGACGACCGCACGGTGAGCTTCGAGAACGGCCTGCGGCTCGTGTCGGCGATTCCCAACTCGCGCCTGATGGTCTTCAACCAGTGCGGACACTGGGCGCAGCTCGAGCACGCGGACGAGTTCAACCGCCTGCTCGAGCAGTTCATCCTGAACCACTGATCCCTCGCGCTCGAGCGGCGGGCCGAATGTTTGGATGTGGCATCGTCCTCACTGGGGATGCCAATCCTGACCGCGTACCCGTGGTCAGGATGCAGCGCGGCTCGCGAACGCGGGTGTACTGCGGAGACCTTCGCCGATGCTGTCGAAGGCGCCTTCGTCGAGACGATCACGTGCGACCGAAACGAGGCGGACCGATTGCTCCGTCTGGGCCCACAGCAATGCTTCCATCGCAGATGCCGTCATCGGCTTGGCCATGTAGAAGCCTTGGACCGTCTTGCACCCGAGCGCACGAAGCTGATCGAGCTGCTCGCGGGTCTCGACACCTTCGGCCACCGTCGTCATGCCGACGGCGTCGGCCAGGCCGATGACGGCGGCGACGATCGCGGCATCCACGGCACTCGAGCTCATCCCGTCGACGAAGCTGCGGTCGATCTTGACGATGTCGACGGGGAAGCGCTTGAGGTAGCCGAGCGACGAATAACCCGTGCCGAAGTCGTCGATGGCGACTTTGACTCCGAGGCTCTTCAGGCCGAGCAGGACGTTGGTGACCCAGTCGACGTCGCTCATCGCCAGGGTCTCGGTGATCTCGAGGCAGATCTGACTCGGATCGACCCCAGTGATCGCCAAGATGTCAGCGACCTCGTCCACCAGGCGGGGCTGCAGGAACTGACGGGGCGAGAGGTTGACGCTCATGCTGACGGGCACGCCGAACTGGTCGCGCCACGACCGCGCCCGCCAGCAGGCCTGCTCGAGCACGAGGCGACCGATGGGCAAGATGAGCTCGGTCTCTTCCGCGAGGGCGATGAACTGACCCGGGAGAAGCAGCCCCCGATCGGGATGGTTCCAACGGACCAGGGCCTCGGCGCCGATGCAAGTGCCGGTGGCAACGGACACGAGCGGTTGGTAATAGGTCTCGAGCTCGCCGGCATCGACGGCGCGGCGCAACGCGGTCTCGAGATCGAGCCGCTCGGGTGAGCGTGCCCCCATCGCATCCGCGTCGAAGACCTCGTACTGACCAGTGCGGCCCTTGGCCTTGGCCTGATACATCGCGACGTCGGCATCGTGGAGAATGTCGTCGCGCGTACTGTCACGGCTGGTCAGCGCGATGCCGATGCTCAGGGTTGCCACCGTCTCGTGAGCACCCAGCAAGATCGGCTCTCGCAGTTGAGCGATTATCCGACGGGCGACTGCGACTGCGTCTCTGGCATCCGTGACGTTCTCCAAGAGCACTGTGAACTCGTCCCCGCCGAACCGGGCGAGAAGATCACCGGGCCGCAAAGCCTGTTGCAGACGGTCGGCGATCGCCACCAAGAGTTGATCACCGGCGTGGTGTCCGAGGCTGTCGTTGATCAGCTTGAACCGGTCGACGTCGGCGAACAACACCGCGTGCACCTCGTTACTCCGAGTCGAACGTCGGATGGCGTGATCGAGGTGATCGAGGAAGAGCCGACGGTTGGGAAGCGACGTGAGCGCATCATGGAACGCATGGCGAGCGAGCTGCTCTTCGAAGACTTTGCGCTCGGCGATGTCCCGGAACGCAATCACCGCGCCCACGACTACGCCGCCGCCGATGATCGGTGACGCGTTGAACGCCACCGGAAACACCGATCCGTCCGCGCGCTGGAACGTGTAATCGTCGTTGCGCACGGGACCACGCAGCTCCATCGCTCGGAGCGCCGGGGCCGCCAGGAAGCTGGGTGCCATTTGCGGCGAGTGCTCATCGACATCCATGCCGCCGAACATCTCGTCCGCGGCGGGGTTCACGAACGTGACGCGGCCTTCGCTGTCCACCGCGCAGACACCTTCACCGAGACTGGCCGTAATCGCCTCGAGCCGGTTGCGCTCGTACCGAACTTCGTCGAACAGCGTCGCGTTGGTCAACGCGCCTGAGCCGACCGCGGCCAGCGCCTCGAGCAGCCCTCGGTCAGCGTCGTCGAACGGCTCGGAGCGATTGCGGCCGGACACCTCGAGCCATTGACCCCCGCGATCGAGCCGCACGCTGACGGCATCGTGGGCAGGGGTGTCGACGAGCGCCGCAGATGGGCAACGCAGCAACGTCCGGGCCGCGTCGAGCAGGACGTCGCTCACGCGGCCGTCGCCAATGGCCTGATGGAAGTCGACCGTCGCGTCGAGCAGTCCCTTCAGACGAGTGCGGTCGTGGCGAGCGCGGAAGTGCCCGGACAGAACCTGGCGGAGGATGAGCATCGGGACCACCGCCACGCCGAGCGCCCACGGGTACGCGGTGACGGCGAGCGCGCCGAGCAGGCCGAACGCGACGCTGGCACCGACGAGCAGCAGCCGGATCTCCAGGCCATCGCGCAACGCACTCCGAAGGGGCGCGCCCGTCGCGGCCAGGATCGCCGCGAAGGCGACGGTGTTCATCGCAAAGAACACGAGCGCGGCGACTACTGCGGCGATGAGAACACCCGCAGAGAGTGTGTGGACTGAGCCGGCCAACGCGTGGAACGTAAGGAGCGCCAGACCAACGGCGCTGAGAATCTGACCGAAGTTGAAGAGCGATTTGACCAACGGCCGCCGGCGGATCAGTTGGGCTACGACAATGGCGAACGCGAACCCGACAACGACGGCCGGGGACGGAAGGACGATCGCCATGATGACCAAGAAGCCCTCGTCCAGGTGGACCGCTTCGGACGCCTCGCCTCGATACATGACGAGCGGCCACACCCAGCTGGCGATCACCAGGGAGGTCAGCAGCAGGAGCGTCGCCGTCAACTCACGGCTGATGACGGGACCGTCGGCAAACGCACGGAAGGCGATGGCAAGTGTGCCGCCACCGCCTCCGAGTGCGAGCAAGATCGTGAGCCAGGCCGCCCTGGGCAGGCCCAACTGTCGGAGTCCGCGCATCAGTTCCAGCTCGAACCGTTCCAGCTCGAACCGTTCCAGCTCGAGCCGTTCCACGCAGACCCGTTCCAGCTCGAGCCGTTCCACGCAGACCCGTCCCACAGCGCGCTGTTCCAGCTCGAGCCGTTCCATGAAGACCCGTTCCAGCTCGAACCGTTCCACGAGGACCCGTTCCAGGCGGACCCGTTCCAGGCCGAACCGTTCCACGAGGACCCGTTCCACGAGGACCCGTTCCACGAGGACCCGTTCCACGAGG
>JBEEGD010000507.1:0-11752 GCA_041166685.1 Acidimicrobiaceae bacterium
GAGAGATCAACGTGTCGGTTCAGATCCGGCAAAAAGCCGGACGTGAGCCGACACGTTCGGAGTCCTACGAACTCGAGCCCAAGGAGCTTCATGCGCTCGTCCAGGGCCGCGCAACTCAGTGCTCGACGGCGGCCTTCGCTCGTGAGCGACCGTTCTTCGCCGCGGGGACTGAGCGCTGCAGTTGCTCGACCGCGGCACACAACGCGTCGATCTTGTCCTCGAGCCGTTGCACGTCCTTGTCGCGCTTCTTGGATTTCCTGTCAGACGCGTCGGCGGCATCGTGTTCGGCCTTCACCGCGAGGTAGCACGCCCGGAGCCGTCGACCGCTGTCGCGCTCCTCGGCGATGTAGCGACCCAGCAACTCGCCGGTCTGAATGTCGATGGAGTGGTCGGAGAAGAACTTGTCGAAGATGTCCGGGCCGCCCTTCGCGACGTCCTCGGCGATGCGAGCAACACCAAGGGCGTGCATCTTGTCGTAGTCGCTGGTCTCGGTCGAGCATGCGACCGCCAAGCGTTCGGTTCGCTTGGGATCATCCGGGCCGGGGCGCAGGTTGTAGCCGAGTTCGTTGATCCGCTTGGCGAACGACATTCCATGCTCTCCCTCACGCGCCGCGACCGTGAGCAGAGTGGCTTTCACGCCCCCGTGCGGCGTCACCGACGCCCAGGCGGTCAAGTACTCGTGCGCCGCGGTCTCGGCCAGGGACACCGCGTTCAGCAGCCCCAGATACGACGGCTTGTCAGACATGTCGGCCCTCCCCATCGATGCGACGTCTGCAGTCTGACAGAGGCGTCCTGCGAGTGCCCTGCGAGTCGTTGCCGAGTTGATCGACTTGGTCGAGTCGGTGGTCGACGGTGTCTGCACGCACGCTGGGCTCTGACAACCATGCCGTGACGCGGGCCGTCCTACGACTGGTCCGGTGACGCAGAGGCCGCCTCGGCAACCGGTCGTCGGAGCAATGTGACGAGACCGAGGACGCCGACGACCAGTACTACGAGCATGAGGAGGACGAGAGCGGCTCGTGTCCCGTACGTTCGCCGGCAGGCGTCTTGGACGGCCGCGTTGTCGGTGCCGATGATGAAGTAGCGCAGTCCGCAATGGACCCGCAGCGGACCTGACGCATCAGCGGTCGCGAGGTCGACGGGTTGCGCGGCGGCGATGACAGCGAGCAGAGCCGCCGCGTCGAATGTCGCCATAGCGGCGCGCGCTGGCGTAGCGGTCACGTCGCGCCACCACCGCCGGAGACGGGCCTCGTCGCGCCCCGGCTTCGCGATGGTGCGGATCAACAGCGCCGTCGTCACCAGGACCACGAGCGCGAGCAGGAACAGGAGCGGCACGCGGCTGGAATAGGCGTACCGGCAGGCCGTGTCCACGGCTCGGTTCGAGGCCTTCCCGAAGTAGAGGGAGACACCGCAATTGGCGCGCAGATCACCGGCCGAATCTGTGGTCGTGACCGGGATGGTGCGTAGGGAGACCAGGAGCGCGACGAGCGCACTGATGTCGAAGGTGGCGAGCGCCGCCCGACCCGGCGTACGGGTGATCTCCTGCCATGCCTTGGCGAGGCGCTCGTCCAACGTTGCCGGCGGCTGGTACGGCGGAGGCACGTAACCGTCGAGCCCCTCTGGTTCGCTCGTCGAGGTCGTCATCGGTGCTGCGCTCCTTGCACGCTTGCCACCAGCCCCGAACGCTCGATGGCCGTGATGTCGCCACCGAGATAGGAGGTGATCACCCGCGCGTCGTTGCGGACGATGTCGGGTGTGCCGCTGACCAGGATCGCCCCCGACTCCATGGCAACGAGCTGATCCGAGATCTCCATGAGCAGGGGGATGTCGTGCTCGATCACGACGAGCGTGAGCCCGAGGTCAGTCTTGATGCGCCCCAGCAGCCCACCCAAGGCCTCGGTTTCGCGTTGCGCGATGCCCGACGACGGCTCGTCGAGCAGGAGGACCGAAGGCTCCAACGCGATCAGGCAACAGAGCTCGGCGATCCGTCGTGTCCCGGTCGAGAGCTCTCGGATCTGCGTGTTCCGGTAGTGGTACAGGCCCATCGTCGCGACCAGGTCGTACGCCTTGGCCGCCTTGCGACGCTCCGGTCGGATCGAACCGCTCAGCGACG
Organism: Acidimicrobiaceae bacterium; assembly: GCA_041166685.1. Lineage (GTDB taxonomy): Bacteria > Actinomycetota > Acidimicrobiia > Acidimicrobiales > JACDCH01 > DASUCS01. The sequence continues at coordinate 2,114 of JBEEGD010000507.1, forward strand.
CCAGGAAGCGGGAGGGGTCCGATCGCTCCATGGCCAGCATGGCGGCGTCAAGGACGGTCAGCGTGGGGAACAGCGCAGCGTCCTGGAACGAACGAATCAGCCCGAGACGGCCGCGAGCCTCCGGTGCCATTCGGGTGACGTCGATCTCCCGAAAGAACACTGAACCGGAATCGGCGGTCGTGAAACCGCTCAGCAGCTCGAACAGCGTCGTCTTCCCGGCGCCGTTGGGGCCGATCAGGCCGACCGTCTCACCAGCGCGGATGGACAGCGTGACGTCGTTGACCGCAGTCAGGCCGCCGTATCGCTTGATCAAGTGGGACGCCTCGAGGACGACCGCGCCGGCGGTCGAGTCACGCTCGCGGTGGGGAAGCGATGCGGACACGGGGATGCCCGTGACCGTCCCTTGCCGGACGCGTCGCTCGGCGGCGGGATCGAGGCCTGAGCGCCGGGCGATTGTGTCCACCACGCGATCACGCAGCGGACGCAGCCCCTGCGCGATGCCGCCTGGTAACTGGAGGAGAATGAGCAGCCATCCGAGCGAGGTCGCGGCGAGGCCGGCGTTGTCGAGCGGGATGAACCGCGGGATGCCGATGATGTAGAAGGCGCCGAGCAGCGGGCCGATCAACACGCCGATGCCACCCACGACGGTCGCCGCCGCGGTGTTGATGCTCGAGTCGACCTGGATCGAGCTTGCCGTCAACAGCGAGAGCGCGTGGCCGTAGACCGCCCCACCGAGACCGGCCAGGAAGCCGGCGACGACGAACCCCTGGAGCTTCCTCCACACCGCCGGGACCGTGAACGAACGCGCGGCGTCCTCGTTGTCACGCACGGCTCGGAGGCATCGGCCCAGGCCGCCCGTCCAGACGTTGCGGGCCAGCCACAACCCGAGGAGGAACACGCCGAGCGCGAAGAAGTAGTACCGCTTGCCGGTGTCGAAGGTGATGCCCAGCAATCTCGGCGCTTCGGGGTGCACGCCCCGGCCGAGCATCCACGACTGGCTGAACAACCACGTCTGGGCGGCGAGCGCGAAGCCGAGCGTCGTGACTGCGAGCATCAGTCCGCGGATGCGCAGGGCGGGCAGGCCGATGACGAGCGACACGAGCGCGGCCGCGAGTCCGGCGGCGAGGAGGCCGGTCAGGATGTTGTGGGAGTGCGTGGTGACGACGAACGACGCGGTGGCCCCGACCCCGGCGAGCCCGAACTGACCGAGGGAGAGCTGGCCGGCGAGCCCGGTGATGATGCCGATGGAGAGCCCCACGAGGCTGAACGCCAGGATGAAGGTGAGCACCGCCGCCGTCTCGTTCGACACGAAGGCGGGAGTGATGACGGCCACGGCGACGAGGGCCGTGAGCAGGATGCGACCGGCGTTGCGCAGGACGAACACCTGTCGATACGACTCGGGAAGCGGTGCCCACGCCTGGACGGTGGCCCACGTCCCCTTGTCCTCGGTGCGGCCGCCGCGCGTGCGTTGCAGCAGCAGCGTGGCCAGGATGACGACGAACAGCACGGCCTCCACGAGGCCGCCGTTCGGATAGTTGGACAGCAGCACCTGCTCGACGATGCCGAGCCCGACGCCGGTGGCGAGCGCGATGGGAAGACTCACCATGCGCGCCACGACGGCGGCGACGAGGGCTCGCAAGAGCAGTCCGGGGCCGAGGAACTGCGCGTTGGTGAAGCCGCGGGTGGGCAGCACCAGAATCGCCGTATAGGCCGACACCGCGCCGGCGATGGCCCACGACAGCGATGCCATCCGGTCGGCGACGATCCCCGACATGCCGGCTGCATCGGGGTTGGCCGCGACGGCGCGCATGGCGAGCCCCGTCCGCCCGCGTTGCAGAAAGACCACAAGGGCGGCGACGACCACCGGCGTGAACACCAGGATCGCGAAGTGCGACGACGTCACGCGAAGGGCGCCCAGGTTGAAGTGCGGGAGGCCGGGAGGCTGTGGGAAGTTCTGTCCCGCCTGAGCCTGATCGTTCACCACCAGGGAGAACACCGAGAGGAACTGGGAGAGACCGAGCGTCGCGATCACGGTCATGATCACCGGCGCGTTGCGCAGCCGTCGCACCACGACGGCCTCGGCACCGCTGCCGATGGCGGCGGATACCGCGAGGGCGGCCGGCAACGCGACCCAGTACGGGACATGCCACTTCACAACCGCCACACCCAGGAGCGCGGCGCCGAACGCGCCGATCTGACCGTGGGCGAAGTTGATGATCCGCGTCGAGCGGTACACCAGCACTAAGCCGACGGCCAGGATGCCGTACACCATGCCGGTGATGGCGCCGAGGACGATCACCGGCCCGCTCAGGTGCAGCCCCAAGATGTTCATCCGGCGCGGCCACCGGCCATCGCTTTGGATGCGCCCTCGAGGAACACGGAACGAAGGAGGTCGGGGCGCGCGGCCAGCTCGTCGGCCCGTCCATCGAAACGGATCTCGCCCTTCTCCATGAAGTACGCGTGATCGACCAGCGCGAGGGCGATGTTCACCGACTGCTCGACGACGACGACCGCGGTCCCCTCGGCGTTGAGCCGACGCACTGTGTCCAGCAGCTCGCCGACGACGATCGGCGCGAGCCCCAACGACAGCTCATCGATGAGCAGCACACGCGGGCGAACGACGAAGGCCTTGGCGATGCCGAGCATCTGCTGCTCCCCGCCGGAGAGTGTGGCGGCCAGGTTGCCGGCGCGAGCAGCCAGGCTCGGGAAGGCCGCGAGACCGGCGTCGACACCGGCCTCGACCGCCCTGCGGTTCCGGCCGTGCGTGTGCCCGTAGACCCGAAGGTTCTCGGCGACGGTCATCGAGCCGAACACCGCCCTCCCTCCGGGCACCTGGCTGATCCCGACACGAACGCGCTCGTCGGGACCGACGTGGGTGATGTCCGAGCCTCGGAAGTGGACGCTTCCCCTCGACGGCAGGCTGATGCCGGAGATGAGCCGCAACAAGGTCGACTTGCCCGCGCCGTTGGTGCCGAGGAGCGCGACCATCTCGCCGTCGTCGACGGTGAAGTTGACGTCGAAGAGAACCTGCACCGGCCCGTAGGAGAACGCGACGCGCCGTACGCCGAGCAGCGGGAGGTGTTGACCTTGTGACACACGCGTGCGGCGCTCGCGCTCCTCGAGCATCGCTCCGACGGTCTCGTCGAGGTCGTCCTCCACGGCGCGCGCGACGCGGGTCGCGGCGCGCCCCGCGCCGAGTACGAGCAGGGCCACGGCGAGGAAGGCCCACGTCAGGCCATAACGCGCGGCGAACGCCTGGATGACGAAGTTGCCGATGAGGGCGCCCTGGACGACGGCAAAGCCGAGCGCGAGCGACGCGTGCGGCCGGTTGGCAGGAAGGACGACCGAGAGCAGCGCGACCGAGGCCGCCGGGAGCAGCACGACCAACACCGCGAACGCGACGGCAAGCAGCAGGAGCATCGCCGCGAACCAATCCGTCGCGACGGCGAGTGGCAGGCACACCGCACCGAGGCACGTCGCCCTCCCCGCCAGTCGGAGCATCCGGGCGGGGCTGGCTCGAAAGGCCAGCTCGCCGCGGCGGCCGAACCACACCAGGCCGCCGACCGATACGAGACAAAGCCCGGCGTACACACCCATGCGGGCGTCCGGACCCATCCTCCAATGGTCCCGCCAGAACGTGGCGAGATACGGCGGCACCGAAACCAGAAAGACGCCGAAGGCCGATGCCGCGAACAGCAGCGGCCGCGCCGCGGGGGCTCTCAGGACCTGGCGCAGGCGCTGGATGTCGGTCAGGGTCACGTCCAGAACGGAGTCGTCGTCCGTCGACGGTCCATCGGGGCCCAGCCGGCGGTGCACCAGATCCGAGATGACTCGTGTCTCCCAGCAACCCGCCACCGGTTCGGTGAGGCGAGCGCACGCCGCAACCGCGACGGCGGCGACGGCCGCCACCACGACGAAGACCGATCGCCACGTGAGGCCCGCGGCGTCCGCCACGGGGATCAGGACCGACACCACCGCGGCGGCACTCATCACGCCGGCGGTGTACGCGACCAGAGCGCGCACCCGTACCTCCGGTCGGTAGTGGTCGAACAGGAGCGGCCCGTGGGTCGCATGGGCCATCCCGGACCCGAAGCTGGCCAGCAGCGCGGCGACGACGAGCGCCCACGCGTTCCGGGAGACGCTCGTCGAGAGGAGCGCGGCGATGGCCAGCACGCCGCCGGCGAGGGCCAGGCGACTCCGATGCGCGCCCATCCGCACGATGCGAAGCGCGACGAGCCCCGACGCGGCGAGCCCGGCGACGCGGAGGTACAGGAGCAACCACAGATTGGGGATGCCGAGGGTGAGGGAGATCGAGTCGTTGGTGTTCGTGAGGGCGACGGCCATCAACCACTCGACCCCGCCCAGCACCGAGACGGCGAAGAGCGGATACCACGAGAGGCTGCTGGCGTGGAGAGCCTCAGACATCGGACCCAGCTCGAAGCGGCCGACCACCCCGACCGCCCCCCGGCCGGCCCGTTGCAGGTGAAGGGCTTCGTCCTCCATCTCGGCGATGGCGGCTTCGGCGCGACGCAACGCGCCGAGCTCGGGCGCGCTGGCCCTCGTCATCGCCTGCGCGCGCCCAGCTCGAAGGTGATCCGCCACGCCGACTCGCCGGACCTGTGCCAATCGTCGTCGACGAGGACGACGGTGACCTGGTGCACGTCGGGTTCCCCCGTCGCAGGGTCGAGGATGGGGACCGCATCGAGGTCGAGCGACGGCTCGCGGGTCAGGTACACGAAGTGGCGGTTGAGAAAGGCTTCGTCGACGCAGCTACGGACGCTGGCGCAGCTGGCGTCGGCCAAGGACCGGAGGCTCTGCCCGGGTTGCACCGGGAGTGCGTCGACGAAGATCGCGTACTCGAGCGGGCTGTTCGTCGGGAGCTCACTGGTCCAGCGGACGTGCACGGGCAGCGACACCGTGTCCAGGTCACGCGGGCTGATGAAGCGCAATCGCGCATCCTCGGCGAACTGCAGGCCGCCGCCGCATGACGTGGCGAGCGCCGCTCCGGCTGCGACACCGGCAGCGACGAGCGCCAGACGGAGGCGGCGGCGCAACCGGGGAGGCGCATTGATCACGGCACGCTCAGGACATCCGTGACATAGCGGTAGTCCTTGATCGACGCGTCCCATTCCATGATCCGGATCGACGTGCCGCCGTCGTACCGCCCTGGCCCCAACTGCGTGCTGCCGTAGTTCCCGGCGCCGAGTATTGATGTTCCGAGCCCCTCCACCCCTGCCTGCAGCGTCGGTCCGTCGACGTTGGCGGCGCCCCGGAGGGCGGTGCTGACGACGTTCATGAAGTCGCAGAAGAAGTAGGGGGGCAGGCCGCCGCCGGTCTTCCCCTTGTAGAGCTCGTCGCACTGCGTCCGGTTGGCGTTCGGCGGGTTGGTCTTCATCTGGTCGGGGTTCTCGGCATCGGTGATCAGGAACGACACGTTCATGGAGCGCTCGGCTTGTGCGGGTGGCACGTTCGACATCAGCGCCGGGTAGTTCACGCTGGTGAAGGCGTACCGGGGGCGGTAGTTCTGGCTCTCGGCCTGCTGCGGGAAGAACAGCGTCACGTTGCCCGAGTCGGGCGTGACGATGACGTGGTCGATGCCGTGGAGCTTGAACTGCAGCACTGCCGAGGAGAACTGCGCCTGCGTGTCACCGATCGCCGCGTAGCTCTTGAGCTGGGTGAAGGTGAAGACCTCCGGGTTCGGATAGCCGAGCGCGGCGAGGCGCGGCATCCAGATGTCGTTGACCAGGTGTTGGTTGTTGCCGTTGCCGTCGTCGGCAAGCAGGATCCCGACCTTGCTTCCCTGGTCGAAGTAGCCGGCGCCGGCGAGGTGGTCCATGAAGGGACCCCACCGGTCGGTCGAGATGCCGGTCTCCTGGTACAGGAAGCCGCGGTAGTCCTGGTAGTCGCGGTCGCTGGGGACGGTGTATTCGCCACCGTGGTAGGAGACCGGGATCTTGTGCTGGGCCATGCAGTCGATGAGCGTCTTCGACTCGAGTCCGAAGATGAAGGCAAGGTCCACGTGCTGATCCTCGGCCAGGCTCGTGCACTCGCGCTGTGACTCCGCGTCGAAGCCGTCGGACGAGAGCGTGTGGAAGTCTTAGTAGGCGAGCTCGACCTTGCAACCGCCGAATCCTCCTTGGCTGTTCAGGTAGTCGGCACCGGCTTGGTACTCGGCCTGCAGCGCCTTGACGTAGTTGCCGTACTCGGTGGCCGCGCTCGGGTTGCCCGCGCCGGCGAGGGCGGCATTGACATCGCTCGAATACGTCACGCCGACCTTGACCGTGCAGTCCCTCGCCGCGGTGTCAGTCGGAGACCCATCCGCTCCGACGGTGGCGCCGGCCGACCGTTGAGCTGCGCCGGCCGCGGTCCCCGTCCCTGTCGACCCGGCGCGGGGCGCCGACGCGCCCTCCCCCACTTCGACGCCCGCGCCGGCTTGGTCGGCGGCCGCCGACGCACTGCGGCGAGCGACTCCAGAACCCTCGGTGCCGATCCGCTCGTAGCTCGAGCAGGCGGAGATCGCGATGAAGCCCACCAGGAGGGCAAGCACGCGCACGCGCTGACGGCCCATCGCTAGCGCCTCACCGGGACGTCGTACCGGGCGACATACGACGCGAAGCGCTCGGCCACCTCGGCTTGGTCCAGGCCGAAGTCGGCGAGGTCGTAGCGATGGGACCCGAACTTCCCTTTGCCGTTGCTGGCCACGTACGACTCGATGGCAGCACTGGCCCCCGACCCGAGCTCCTCCCCGAACGCGCCGTAGATGCGCGACACCGTCTCGACCGGCTTCCGAACGAGGTCGTCGTACTGCACGTCGAGGATGAAGCGCTCGGGGTGCGCAGCGCGGAAGGCGTCGATCCGGCTGATCGACGCCTCCAACATCGCCGTCCAGTGCTCGGCGATGTAGGCGCGGTGGTCGGCATCGCTGAAGGTGCTCGACAGCGTGTGGATGAGGCTGCACACCGACGCGCACAGCGCGACGGGGTCGCGGTGCAGCAGCACGAGGCGGGCGTCGGGATACACGGCGGTCAGCGCATCGAGGGCGATGGCATGGTGCGGGCTCTTGAGGGCCCACCGCCCGCGCACACCACCGTGCTGCAGGACCTGGAGCACGAGCCGGTGGTACTCGTAGGCGGAACACTGGTCGACGCGCAGTAGCCATTGGCCGTAGGTGGGAACGTTGGTGATGGCCTCCCACGACAAGCTCTTGAAGTCCTGGCTCATCACCGCGATGCATTCGGTCGGGCCGTCGGCTTCCTCGTGGTGAACGACCGACATCAACGGGTTGAGCTCGTCGAGCATGGCGGCGCTCGCTCGCACGGCGTCGACGCGCGGGCCCGATCGGAAGTTGGCCGGTGTGGGCGGCGGCACGCTGTCGCCCGCCTCCCACCGGAGCAGCGAGCGATTCCGGCGGTCCTGGTCGAGCAGGTTGCTGAGGTGCGTCGTGCCGGCCCGGAACATGCCGATGACGACGAGCGGCAAGTCGATGCGTTCGCGGGCGACGTCGGGGTGACGGGTGGCCCAATCGACGACCCGGAGCCGGTTGACGAGGTTCGCGACGATGTTGCCTCGCACCGCCATGACACCGACCTCGTTCAGCTCGGCCTCCGAGAAGGCGGACTCGCAGTACACGTCGAGGCCCTCACGGAACTCGTCGCTCCCGAAATCCTCGAGACCGGTCTCCATGCAGGCCTGGGCGAGCAGCTCGCTGGCGGTCGTCACGACGGCAGGGAGAGGTCGACCACCGTCCGCCCGCTGGTGCGCCGCTTCGCGTGGTCGTCGAGCGCGACGGCGACGTCGCCGAGTCCGATGATCCGGCCGATGTACGGCCGGATGGTGCCGTCGGTGATGAGTTTGCCGAGAGCAGTGTGCACTTCGGCGCCGCGCTCGGGCGGATTCGGGTTGACGCCGAAGCGTTGCATCAGCGCAGACGCCGGCATGTACGCGAGCAGCACGCCGACGACGGAGAAGTTGCCGGTCGACACCTTGCGCAGCGGTCGTCCGGTCATCCCGGATTCGGTGTCGTCATTGAAACCCACCGGTACGTAGCGGCCCTCGTAGGCCATGCATGTCCAGATCGTCTCGGTGCCGGCACCCCCGACCATGTCGCACGCCACGTCCGCGCCGTGCTCGCCGGTGTGGGCCATCACCCGGTCGAAGATGTCGTCGCCGGACGTGTGGTCGATGGCCAGCTCGGCGCCGAGCTTCTGGCACAGCTCGCCCTTCTCGGGCCCGCCGGCGATGGCAATGACGTGGGCACCGGCCGCGACGCCCAGCTGGATGGCCGCGGTACCGAGCGAGCTGGCGCCGCCGACGACGAGCAGCTGCTCTCCCGCGAGCAGCTTGGCCCTTGTGTGCAGAGCGAGGTAAGTGGTGTGGAACGGAAGCAGGAACGCCGCCGCCTCGATGTCGTCGAGTTCGGGCGGCGCGTCGAACACGCTGCCCGCGGGGGCGAGGGCGAAGTCGGCCATGCCGCCGAACGACTGCGCACACATCGCCACCACGCGGCGACCGACCAGGTGTTCGGCGCCCGCACCGGCGGCCTCCACGGTGCCGCACACCTCCATGCCCAATGTGAACGGCGGCTGCGCCATCACGCTGGCAACACCGCCGCGGCACCGGGCGATGTCGCCGTAGTTGATGGCCGCCGCCGAGACGGCGATGCGCACCACGCCCGGCTCGACGTCCGGGACAGGAACGTCCTGCACCTCGACCACCTCGACCGGCTCACCGTTCCGGACAACGCGAACAGCTCTCACCGGACACCCCCTGTGCTCGATCCGGCAACGCGGTGTGGCTCGTTCGAGCCCAAACCCATGACCAATGGTTGTTATACCATGGGTGATGGTTTGTTACCATAGGTGGAATGGTGAGTCGAGCCCGTGCTGCACCGCGTCGCGGGCGTCCGCCGAGCGGTGAGTCCCTGGCCCGCGCGGACGTCATACGCGCCGCCGCCGACCTCGTCGACCGCGAGGGGTGGAACGCCCTTTCGCTCGCGAAGCTCGCCCGAGAGCTCGGTCGACACGCGACCTCCCTCTACGCGCACGTGAACGACCTCGACGACCTCCGCAAGGAGGTGTCACTCCTTGCGGCCGAGGAACTCGGAGCCAAGGTCTGGTCGGCGGCGATCGGCAAGGTCGGGGCCGAGGCCCTTGCCGCCATCGCGCGGGAGTACCGGGCCTTCGCCGCCGCCTACCCGGGCCGGACCGCGTCGCTCTCGGCCATCGACCGACGCGATCCCGACTTCGCGGCGCGCATGGCGCACCTCCACGAGCCGCTGGCTGCCACGTTCCGGTCGTTCGACTTGGACGAGGCCCAAGCGTCTTCCGCACACCAGATCTTCGGCGCCACGATCAACGGCCTGGTCAACACCGGCGGCGAGAATGAGCTCGATCGAGCCGTCGCGCTCTTCGTTGTCGCGATGTCCACGAAGGCGTGGCCCGGTACTGACGGCGAACCCTCGTCGTAAAACTCCCGCGCACGCTCACGCCGGCAACCACAGCGCGTCAAGTGGACACGGGAAGGGAACGGGACGCCCAGTGACCAGCGGGTACCCGTAGGACGGACCATTGGCGAGCGTCGCCAGCGACAATGCCATGCCGAGACTGAGCCACACCACCCGGGTCGAGCCGCGTGTACGCG
>JBEEGD010000508.1:0-2760 GCA_041166685.1 Acidimicrobiaceae bacterium
CCCGCGGTGCTGCTCGAGGTCCGCAGCCACCACAGGAATCGCGAGCTCGTCCGGGGGAAGCTCTCGCAGCCTGGCGGCGTGGCAGTCGCGCGCGACGGGTCGATCTTCGTGACCGACGGCATGTTCACCAACGGGCGCCTGCTGCGAATCCGCCGCTGAGGGTCCTGCCGGGGGTGCCTCGGGGGCGCCCCCGGAACGGGTGAGCTGTCTAAACGTCGCTGGGCCGCTCCACCTCGGGGGCGCACCGCACCTCGATGGGTGCGCTGACAATGCGCCCGCGGGACCTCGCTGGGCGATCTGATGGGGGTTCCGGCTGCCCTTGGAACATCACGTGTTCCGACCAGGGGAGGACAGCGCAAGAACGGCCCGCTCCCCCGCTGATCGGAACCTCATGTGTTCCGAAGTGCGCCGGAGACCTGAATATCGGTCGCCCTTCGGGCGCCGCTTCGCCGGACGGAACAAGTCATGTTCCAGGTGCAGGTGAGCCGCGCGCAACCGGCCACCAATCGCCGGATGAGTCCTTGATGCCATCGTCGGCGAATGCCAACCCGCGAGTCGGCCATCCAGCGCGGCCGCCGTCGCTCCCGCCTCCTTCTTCGCCGCGTCGGAGAAGAGCTTCGGATCGCGCGCGTCGGAGCCGGCATCAGCACCCGTCGACTCGGGGCACTCGTCGGGATCTCGCACACGCAGGTCCGACGGATCGAAGGGGCGCTTGCCCCGCATGTCGATCTCGAGATCCTTGCCCGGGCGGCATCGGTGCTCGGCCACGAGCTCATTGTTGGCATCCATCCGATCGCGTCACCGGTCCGGGACGCCGGACATCTCGCGCTGCTGGCGCGCTTTCACGCTCGCTTGCACTCGTCGATTCGCTGGCGGGTCGAGGTCCCGATGCCGATCCCAGGGGATCTGCGAAGCGCGGACGGCGTGATCGACAGCCCACGGGTCGATGCAATCGTCGAGGCCGAAACGAGACTCGACGATCTCCAGGCGGTCGAACGACGCATTCGAGCGAAGCAGCGTGACCTGGGATCGATACGCGCGATCCTGCTGGTGGCGGACAGTCGCCACAACCGGGCGGTCATCCGCAGCGTGCCGGATCTGAAGGATCAATTCCCGATCGCGACGCGCGTGTGCCTGGCCGCGTTGGGGCGCGGGGACGATCCCGGAGGCGATTGTTTGATCGTCCTTTGACGCCTTAGATTGGCCCACCGCGTTGCCGGTCGGCGGCCGCCCGGTTCCTGGGCCGGCGGAGGTGATGGGCCCCTTGGAACATCACGTGTTCCGACCGGCGGGCGAGCAGGGCCCAACGCGACCCCAAGAGTCCCTCCGTGGTCGATCGGCACGCCATGGGTTCCAATTGGACGCTGGGCAAGGCATTGGCCTCGCCGCTCTCCCGCTCAGCGGTTGGACGGAACATGTCATGTTCCAGGAGCCGGGCAGCTCATTAGTATCACCGAACGTGATTGACGCACGCACCACCATCAAACGTGGACGCGCAGCAATGACTCAGCGATCAGGAACATGGCGGCCGTGGCCAGGAACAGGATGAAACACCCGCACCAGGACTGTTCGGCGGGATCATCGACGGGTCGCATGGACCGATTACGACCGGCGGGTGCGCCGCGATCGACGGTGGCCGAGGTGCCAGAGGTCGCAGTGCGGGCAGTGATAGGCCTGCAGGGTCCCGTCCTGGTGATGGCCGTGACGCGACAGCGACGTGGCGGCACGACGCGACGCGAAGGCGCTCTTGGAGGTGCAGCTTCGGCCCAGCTGGGTCTGTGGGCGCTCGATCAGGGATCGATAGGCGGCGATCACGGCAGGTCCTCGTCGTGAAGTCCGCGAACCCCGGTCGGTTGCGGATCACGCGAGCACCATCGCGCGAGGTCGTGACAGCTCCCCTGTCACGGCGAGCTGCCCTCAGTGGTCGGCGGCCAGCCGCTCCCCCGCCTCGATGCGCACCGGCAGCCGGTTCTCGGCCGGCGTCAGCGGGCACGAGTAGATCGGGTCGTACACGCACGACGGGTGGTAGGCGAGGTTGAAATCGAGCGAGTACGTCCCGTCCACCTCCGGCTCCAGGTCCAGGTACCGGCCAGCGCAATAGGTCTCGGTGCCGCTCGTCTGGTCGAGGAACGGCACGAATAGCGACTCGCCGTCGCCCCCGTCGAACGTGTACGCCGTCAGCTGCCGCGGCTCACCACCGAGCTCGAAGCGCAGCACGCCCGCCCGATGCGCCGGCCGGAGCTGCCCGTCGGACGTCGGGATCTGGAAGTTCGATGGCTCGTCGCCCAGGTACGGCTCGAGCACGCGGTCGTCGAATGCGAGCGCCTCGTCGACCGGGTAGTAGGGCAGGCCGGTGAACGCGGCACGCTCCGCAGCGGGGATCGGGCTGCCCGCATGGGTCTTGAAGAACTCGTCCTTGTCGAGTCGGAACCCCTCGACGGCGTCCTTGTACTCGACCGGCACGTGCACGTGCTCGTGCTGGTGCTCGTGGTCGTGCTGCTCATGGTCGTGCTGCTCGTGGTCGTCGTTCGTCATCGATGGCTCCGAGTCGAATCGCCGCAGAGGCGGTGAGGCACGGACCTTACCGCCTTTGGGGATCACGGCGGTGGACAAATGGGCAGCGCGCCCGATGGCGCCCACCCCGTTCGACCGTAGCGTAGTGATCAAGGAACGGACGACCAAACGGGACGCCACTTCCGAAGGTGAGGAACGAGGACGGGACGATGAGCAGGTACGAACGAAAGATCCTTCTGGACCGGC
>JBEEGD010000509.1:0-27357 GCA_041166685.1 Acidimicrobiaceae bacterium
GTTCGACGGTGTTGAGCGCGTCGGGTCCGGACTTGGCAGCGACGACGATGTCTTCGAGTCGCACCCCCCATTGACCAGGCAGGTAGATGCCGGGCTCGATGGAGAACGCGTGGCCGGGGACCAACGCTTCGCAATTGCCGCCCACGATGTAGGGATCTTCGTGCTCCTCGATCCCGATGCCGTGACCGGTGCGGTGAATGAAGTACGGCCCGTAGCCGCCTTCGGTGATGATGCGCCGGGCGACAGCGTCGACGTCTTCGCACGGCGTGTCGATGGTTGCGGCCGCGACCGCAGCCTGTTGCGCCTCGTGGAGCACGGCGTAGGCATCGCGGAGCTCGCTCGGCGGACCGACGCCACCCGTCCATACACAACGCGTGATGTCAGAGCAGTAGCCGATGCCGTCGTCGTGCACCATCGTGCCGCCGAAATCGCACAGCACCACTTCTCCGACGCTGATGACGCGATCGCCGGCCTCGTGATGCGGGCTGGCGGCGTTCGGACCCGACGCGACAATGGCGAAGTTCACCCGCCGGTGGCCTTCAGCGACGAGCCGGCGACCGATGTCCTTCGACACCTCGGCCTCGGTACGCCCGACGAGGGGAATGTCGCCCGACTGAAGTTGCGTCGCGACGCGATCGGCGGCCACCGCGGCGCGACGAAGTGCGGCGATCTCGGCGGCGTCCTTCACGGCCCGCAGTGGACCCATGACCTCGCTGCCTTTACGGAAGCGAGTGTTCGAGAGCCGCGCTTGGAGGTCGACCAAGAAGCGCGCCCATGTGCGATCGCCGATCGCCGCGGCCCGCGGCGCGCCCACGAGCTTGGCAACGATCTCGACGGGGTCGTCGGTCTCCTCCCATGGCACGATCGTGAACAGCTCGGGATGCTCCGTGACCCTCGGCGCCTCGAGGCGAGGCACGACGAGTGACGCATCTCCCTCCGCCGGCAGCACGAGCATCGTCAGCCGTTCGAGCGGCATCGCCTCATAGCCGGTGAGGTACGGCAGGTCGGGACCGACCGACAACAGCAGTACATCGACGTCGACCTCGCGCATCCGAGAACGCGCACGCGCGATCCGTTCGCTCAGCACTCCTGCAGATTATTGATTGGCGCTCAGCCCAGGAATTCGACTCTCCGGCGGGCGCGGCGAGCGATCGCCATTCCCCCGATCGCGGCCGCAAACAGCGAGCCGGCGAGGAGGGTGTCGATCGTGCCGCCTGTACGGGCCAGCGCGGGCTGGTCGGGGGCCGGCGGGGCGGGAGGCGCGGCCCGAGAGGTGTCGAGCGTGCCGACACCCTCAACCCGCGTCGCCGCGAGGTCGAGTTGCACGCCATCTTGCACACCCGTGAGGAGGCGAAGGCTCACGGCCGAGGCTTCGGCGAAGGTGAGGCCGTCAGCGTTCTTGCCTTGTGTCCCGCCAGCAACCGTGATGCACGAGTCGAGCGGCGCGGGCAGGCCAAGGCAGAAGCTCTGGCCCGGCGTGACCGAGATGGGATTCGGTACTTGTGACGGAAGCGCGGCCGCGATGTCGTCGGCGAGCGTCACGGTCACGATCGACGGGTCGTACTCGACGGTGGCCTCGCCGGTGTTGCGGTCGATCGTGATCGTGTTGGCTGCGGCACCCACCTCGATGGTGGCCACCGGAGGAAGGCCGAGCAGGTCGCGAGGCAGGAGTTCGACGATCGCGCCTTGCGCCGCCGCCGTCGCGGTCTCCACGGTCTGGTTCGCGCTCGACGTCGAGTGCGACGGCCCGAGCGCGACGCGCACGAGATCGCCGTCCTTCGTGATGGCCTCGACGATCTGGTTCAACAAACTGTTGGCATCGATGCCAGAGGCTTGGTCGAGCCCGGCGAAGACCGGCTGAAGCCCGTCGAGCAGCTGGCCGATCGGCGCGTTGACCGCGCTCGATGCGCTGCCGAGCACGGAGTTGCCGTTCACATCCACGGTCAAGACCGAGGCGTCGCCGATCGACGCGGGGAAGCCGTCCTTCACGACGGCGTTCGCCGCCGAGCACGCCGTGGCCAGCGACACCGCCGGAAAGTCCGCGGGCAGCGTGATCGGGCCGCATGTCTGCGCACGTTCGTCGACCGGATTGTCCGCCGTCGCGGCGGCCTGCTGCTCGACCTGATTGCCGAGCGACGGGACGAGCGCACCGATCCCCGAGGCCGCCGACTCAGGCGTCGAGGCGTTCTCGGCGCGGGTGAGGCCCAACGTGATGCCTTGGCCGAAGACCTTCAGGTCGAGGGCCGTGGCCGTCGCCTTTGCGTGGTAGCTCCCAGGAGCCGTCGTGTCGGCGTGGGCCGCGACTGGAGCGGCGAGCAGCGCGGCGGCAACCAAGGCGGTCGCGAGAGCGGCCGGACGCGATCCTCGACGCGGGCGTGGGCAGTTCATGGCGGGCGGTCCTCCGTACAGGTACGACTACGTAGACGAGTTACTTCGCCACGGATCGACGTTTTCCTGCTCAGCGCGCGATCTCTACAGCGCTGAGCGCGTGATCTGCCGCCTCGGATGCGTGGTAGCTCGATCGAGTCAGCGGCGATGCCTCGATATGTCCGATTCCCATGCCTTCGCCGACGGACTTGAGCCGGGCGAACTCCTCGGGTGTCCACCATCGGGCCACCGCAAGGTGGTGGGTGGTGGGGCGCAGATACTGCCCGATGGTCACGATGTCGACGCCGACCGACCGCAGGTCGGCCAGGGTGGCGACGACCTCTTCCTCGCGCTCTCCCATCCCGAGGATGAGGCCGGACTTGGTCGTGAGGCCGGCCTCCTTGGCTCGGGCGAGCACCGCGAGGCTGCGGGCGTACGACGCGCTCGGACGCACCGCTCGTTGCAGGCGGGCGACGGTCTCGATGTTGTGGTTGAGCACGTCGGGCCGAGCATCGAAGATCGTCTGCAGCGCCTCTGGGTTGCCTCTGCAGTCGGGGATCAGCACCTCGACCCGCGTCCGCCGCGTGCGAGCTCGAACCGCGGCGATGGTGTCGGCAAAGGCCGCCGCACCGCCATCGTCCAGATCGTCGCGCGCGACGGCGGTGACGACCGCGTGGCGCAGTCCCATACGCGCAACGGCTTCGGCGACGCGTGCGGGCTCATCGCCGTCGATGGGCTCGGGGTGGCGTGTATCGACGAGGCAGAAACCGCACGCACGCGTGCAGCGTTCGCCGTTGATCATGAATGTGGCGGTGCCGTCAGACCAACATTCGAAGATGTTCGGACAACCGGCCTCTTCGCAGACCGTGACCAACGAGAGCTCTCGCATGGTTCGCTTCAGGCGTATGTAGTCGTCGGTGATGCGCAATCGCGCCTTGGCGAACTCCGGCTTCCGCGCGCCGATCGCCAATCCCTCGGTGACGCCCGCTTGGGCCAGACGAGCTTGAAGTCGAACGGGCTCACCGGCGCCTTCGCCCCGAGAGAAGGCCGAGAGGTCCGCGGTGGTGTGGCGCCACACGACGTCTTGGCGCTCGAAGCCGGCGGCTCCCCATCGCTCCGCGGCGCGAGCCGCGAGGGCGTCGACGACCCCCCGCATGTCGACCGCGACACCTTCGGCGGCGAGCGACGTGACCTGCTTGTCGCGGATGCCGCACGGAATGATGTGCTGGAAGAAACTGAGATCCGGGTCGACGTTCAGCGCGAAGCCGTGCATCGTGCGGCCGCGGCTGAGCCTGACGCCGATCGCCGCGATCTTGCGATCGTCGATCCACACGCCCGGAAACCCGTCGAGCCGGCCCGCTGCCGGAAGTCCGAGGTCGCCGAGCGCGTCGATCACCAACTGTTCGACGGACCGGACGTACGCGACCGTGTCGACCATGCCTCCGCCGCGTTTCCCGGGCACCGTGAGAATCGGATAGCCCACGAGCTGGCCGGGCCCGTGGTAGGTGATGTCGCCGCCGCGATTGGCCCGCACGAGCTCGGCGCCAACCTCGGCGGGCGGCACGAGCAGGTTCGCCATGTCGGCTCGAACGCCGAGCGTGTACACGTGCGGGTGCTCGAGCAGCAGCAAGTGATCGTCGGCGGAGTACGTGAACAACCCGCGCTGCAGCGCGTGCGCATCGCGATAGCGAACCCGCCCCAACCACCGAACCCGCAACATCACCCCACGCTCCCGAAATCCCACTCAGGCGTACACAGATCTGTGTACGCCTGAGTGGGATTTGCCGGGGTCACAGCTCTTGGGACCATTCGCGGGTCTCGAGGTTCTCCTTCACTTGACGCAGGAACGCGGTGGCGTACGCGCCGTCGAAGGCGCGGTGGTCCCACGCGAGCGCCAGATTGCCGACGGAGTGAATGGCGATGCCTTCAGTCCCGTCGGGAAGGTCGACCACGACCGGGCGCCGCTTGACGCCGTCCGTCGACAGAATCGCGACCTGCGGCTGATTGATGATCGGCAACGTGAGCAACGTGCCATACGGACCGGGATTGGTGATCGTGAACGTGCTGCCGACGATCTCGTCGGGGCTGAGCCTCTTTGCGCGCGTGCGAGCCGCCAGGTCGCTGATCTCGCGCGCGATGGCCCGCATGCGCTTCGTTTCTGCGTCGTGGATGACCGGCACCATCAGACCCTTGAAGTCGAGGTCAACCGCGATGCCGAGGTTGACGTAGTTGTGCACGATCAGTTCGTTCTCACCGAAGGTCGCGTTGACTTCAGGGAACTCGTGGATCGCGTCGACGACCGCGCGCGAGACGAAGGGCAGGTACGTGAGGCTGAAGCCCTCTTCGGCTTTCCACGCCTCCTTCTGGTCCCGTCGGACCCGCTCGACCGCTTCGTAGTCGACCTCGATCGCCGCGTACACATGAGCCGAGGTCTGCTTCGACCGAATCATGTGCTCGGCTGTTCGCTTGCGGATGTTCGAGAAAGGGACCGCCGTGTCGCGCTCTCCTGAGCGCAGGATCGGCTCAGGCTTCGCCTGTTCGCGCTTTGGTGCGGCGGGAGCCGCCGCAGGTGCTGCAGCTGGGGCTGCGGGAGCCGTCTTCGGCGCACCCTCCACGACAGCGAGCACGTCATTGCGCGTGATGCGGCCACCGGCGCCGGTGCCCTTGATCTGGGCCGGGTCGAGTCCGTGTTCGGTGATCAACCGGCGCACGACGGGCGACAACAGTTTTCCGTTCCCGTTCCCCTTTGGTGCAGCGGGAGCGGGCTCAGCCGCTTTCGGCGCAGCTTTCGCCGCGGGTTTCTTCTCGGGCTCGGGCGCCGGCTCGTCCGCCGCCTCGTCCGCCGGCTCTTCCGCCGCCTCGGGTTCGGGTTCAGGTTCCGGTGCCGCCTCCTCCTTCGCGGGTTCCGCGGCGGGCGCCTCCCCACCGGAGGGCGGCGCATCGGAGATCACGGCGAGCACCGCTCCGACGTCGACGGTCTCGCCTTCCGGCACACGAATCTCGGCGACGTACCCGGCGACCGGAGATGGCACCTCCGAGTCGACTTTGTCGGTGGAGACCTCGAAGAGGACCTCGTCCTCCTTGATCTCGTCGCCGACGTTCTTGAACCACTTCGTGATCGTGCCCTCGGTGACGGTCTCACCGAGTTGAGGCATCGTCACGTCAGCCATGCAGGCTCCTCCCGGTCAGCGCCATCACCGACTCGCCGAACAACTCACTCATCGTTGGGTGCGGCTGGATGAACTGGGCAACCTCGTCGACGGTCGCCTCCCAGTTCACGGCGAGGTAGCCCTGACCCAACTGTTCCGTCACCCACGGCCCAACCATGTGCACGCCGAGAATGCGCCCGCCGTTACCGGTTGCGGGATCCTTCTCGGCGATGATCTTCACCAGGCCCTCGGGCTCGCCGACAATCAGCGCGCGACCGTTGCCGATGTAGCGATGCTTCGACGTCACGACATCGAAGCCGGCTTCCTTGGCCGACTCTTCGGAGTGGCCGGCGAACGCCACCTCGGGTTGGCAGTAGATGCACCACGGCACCTTGCCGTAGTCGACCGGAATCGGATTCTCCCCGAGGATGTCCTTGATCGTCACGATGCCCTCGGCGAAGCCGACGTGTGCAAGTTGCGGCGTGGCGATCAGATCGCCGACCGCCCAGATGCCATCGCCCGCGGTGCGGCAGTACTCGTCGACCTCGACGAAGCCGCGCTCGTTCACCACGACACCACTGTTCGAGTCTTCGAGTCCTAGTGACTCGGCGTAGGGCCGCCGACCAACCGACATCACGACGAGGTCGGTTTCGATCGACTCGCCGTCGCCGAACTGGACGGTCGTACCGCCGCCCTTCTTGTTCGGCGTATGGCCGGTGACCGCGACGCCGGTGCGAACGTCGATACCGCGTTGCTTGAACGACTTCAGGATGACCTGCGTGACGTCCTTGTCGACGCCAGGGAGGATCTTGGGTAGTGCTTCCAGCATGGTGACCTTCGTGCCGAGGTCGCTCATCATCGATGCGAACTCGCAACCGATCGCACCGCCGCCGACCACGACCGCTGAACCCGGGAGCTTGTCGATCGAGAGCAGTTCGTCGCTGGTGACCACAAGCTTGCCGTCGATGTCGAACCCGGGAATCGTGCGCGGCAGTGAGCCCGACGCGAGGATGATTGCGTCGGCGGTGACCTCGACATCGCCCGATTCGCCGCCGCTGACCTTCACCGTCTTGTCGGCGTGGAGCGTGCCGGTACCGATGTGGGTGGTGACCTTGCGCCCCTTGAGCAGGCCCTGGAGGCCCTTCCACAATCCGTCGATCACCTTCTGCTTGCGAGCCATCGTGACCGACCAATCAAGGCCCGGTTGATCCGTGAGGATGCCGAACTCTTTGGCGTTCGCCACATGGCGATAGGTGGCTGCGGTCTCCAGCAACTCTTTGGCCGGGATACAACCCACATGCAGACAGGTGCCGCCGACCTTGTTGCTCTCGATCAGCGCAATGTCGAGACCGGCCGATGCCCCGAACAGGGCGGCGGCATAGCCGCCGGGGCCGCCGCCGATGATGGCGACGTCATGGTGAGTTGAGGCCACGTCGGGCGAGCCTATCGGCGGAATCAGCGGCGAGTAACGTGCGGCGCGTCCCGTGAGCACTCGACGCTTGATCATCGCCGCCTTGTTGTGCGGGCTGGCCATTCTCGTGGCCTTCACCGCGCAGGTTCTCACCGCGAAGTGAGGAACGCGTTGGGCGCGGTGCAGTCCGCGCTCGTGCTTGGCGGCCGTTCGGAGATCGCTCAGGCCACGATGCGCTCGCTGGTCGCCGGCGGTTGCCGCACGGTGCTGCTGGCCGCTCGAGACCCTGAATCCCTCGACCAGCAGGCGCGCGAACTCGCGGAGGCGGGCGCCACGACCGTGAGGAAGATCCCGTTCGACGCGACGGACACAGACAATCACCAATCGACGATCGAGCAGTGCTTCGCGCTCCATACCGACATCGACCTCGTGCTGATCGCCTTCGGCGTCCTCGGCCACGGCGCCGGGGTCGACATGCCGCCCGGCGCCGCCGCTGAAGCCGTTCGGACCAACTACGTGGGCGCGGTTTCCGCCGGCCTCGCCGCCGCCCAATGCCTCCGCGAACAAGGCCACGGCACGATCGTCGTTCTCTCGTCCGTCGCCGGTGAGCGCGCCCGTAAATCGAACTTCGTGTATGGCTCGTCCAAGGCCGGTCTCGACGCGTTCGCTCAAGGTCTGGGTGACGCACTGGTCGGATCGGGTGTGCGCGTGCTCGTCGTTCGTCCCGGATTCGTCTATTCGAAGATGACGAAGGGGTTGGAGGCAGCGCCGTTCGCGACGACGCCGCAGGCCGTGGCCGAGGCGATCACCGACGCGTTGGCGTCGGGCAAGGAGATCGTTTGGGTCCCGTCGGTGCTGCGTTGGGTGGCGATGGCGTTCCACCACCTTCCTCGATCGCTCTGGCGCAGGGTGAGCGCAGACCGCTAGCTGAGTGCTCGGTACGCTGGTCCGATGGTTCGAGAGGAGGTCGAGCTCCGTCCGCTCGACTCGTCCGGACCGCGCCCTTCACTGCTGCGGAGCCTCATTCGCACCGCGCGCCCCAAACAGTGGACGAAGAACGTTCTGGTGTTCGCCGCGCCAGGAGCCGACGGCGCCCTCGGCCACGCCACGCCTCTCGTTCACACGCTGATCGCGTTCGTGTGCTTCTGTCTCGCGGCGAGCGGCACGTACTTCCTGAACGACGCCGCCGATGTCGACAGTGATCGCCTTCATCCCACCAAGCGGAACCGGCCAGTGGCGGCAGGCGCCGTATCGGTCGCGCTGGCCCGCGCCATGGGCATCGCGCTCGTCGTGACGGGCATCGGCTTGGGCTTCGCCGCTCGATGGGAGCTGGCGGTGACGATTGCCGGTTACGTCGCAACGACCACGCTGTACTCGGTGGTGCTCAAGAACATCGCGGTCGTCGACATCGTCGCCATTGCTGCGGGATTCGTGCTGCGAGCCGTTGCCGGTGTGACGGCGACCGGAGTCCCGATCTCCGACTGGTTCTTGATCGTTGCCTCGTTCGGCTCGTTGTTCATGGTCGCCGGGAAGCGCCACGCCGAACGAATGGAGATGGGCGACGATGCCGTCGCCGTGCGGGCCACCCTCGGCGAGTACTCCGAGAGCTTCCTCGGCTACGTCCGCTCGTTGTCGTCGGCGGCGGTCTTCGTGGCGTACTGCCTTTGGGCCTTCGAGAAAGCCCAAGAGGCGCACCTGAGTGTGCCGTGGTACCAGCTGTCGATCGTGCCGTTCGTACTCGGCGTGCTGCGTTACGCATTGCTGGTCGACCAAGGCAAGGGCGCGGCACCGGAGGAAGTCGTGCTGACTGATCGGCCGCTGCAGGTCATTGGAGTGCTGTGGGTCGTGGTCTTCGGCCTCGGTATCTACGCGGCGTAGTGGTGCCCTGATGCGAGCGCTCGTGACCGGCGTCGCCGGGTTCATCGGTTCTTCAGTGGCCGACGCGCTGCTGGCCCAAGGCGACCACGTGCTCGGCGTTGACTGCTTCACGCCGTACTACGGGCGCGCCGACAAGGAAGCCAACCTCTCGGACGCTCGCCAGTGCAAACGGTTCGAATTGACGGAGAGCGATCTGCGCACGGATGACATCGATCCGATGCTCGACGGAATCGACGTCGTGTTCCATCAAGCGGCGCAGGCCGGCGTGCGCCTCTCGTGGTCCGACGGATTCGCCGACTACGCCGGGCACAACATCCTTGCGACCCAGCGACTGCTCGAGGCAGCCAAGCGCGCCGGCGGCACGAAGGTCGTTTATGCGTCGAGCTCGTCGGTGTACGGCAACGCGGTGGCATACCCCACCTCGGAGGACGACCTTCCTCGTCCGTACAGCCCGTACGGCGTCACCAAGCTCGCGGCCGAGCACCTCTGCAACCTGTATGCCGCCAACTGGGGCGTTCCCACCATCTCCCTGCGGTACTTCACCGTCTACGGCCCGCGGCAACGCCCGGACATGGCGTTTCACCGGTTGCTTGCCGCCGCGCTGACGGGTGGATCGTTCCCGCTGTACGGCGACGGTTCGGCAATACGCGACTTCACCTACGTCGGTGATGTGGTGAACGCGAACCTGGCCGCCGCGGATCGCGACTGCGAACCGGGCACCGTTGTGAACATCGCGGGCGGGTCGTCGATCGCCATGCGCGATCTGCTTGAGCTGGCAGCCAGCGTGGTCGGCCACGCGCCGACGATCGACCGCCAGCCGAACCAGCCGGGCGACGTAGTGCGCACCGGTGGGACGATCGACCGCGCGCAGCGCGTCCTGGGGTGGCAGCCGTCGACGGATCTGCGCACTGGGCTCGCCGAGCAGGTGGAGTGGCATCGGGCGCGCCGCGCATGACCGCGCCTGCAGACCGCTCGTTACTCACCGGCTGGGGCCGCGCCATGCCGACGGCTGCCGAGGTGCGGACGCCGTCGAACCGCGACGAGCTGGCGAAGGGTGTGCTCGACGCCGGCCCTCGCGGCGTGATCGTGCGCGGTTTGGGTCGCTCGTACGGCGACGCCGCCCAGAACGCTGGTGGCACGGTGATCGACGCGACCGGAACCTCGCCCGTCGAGTTCCCGACCATCGACGACAACGGCGTCGTCACCGTCACTGCGGGCACGAGTCTCGAGGCGTTGATGCAGGCCTTCGGTCCTCGTGGATTCTTCTTGCCGGTCAGCCCGGGCACGCGGTTCGTGACCGTCGGCGGGGCAATCGCCGCGGACGTCCACGGGAAGAACCACCACACCGACGGGTCCTTCATGAACCATGTCCGGTCGCTGCGGCTCGCGCGGCCGAGCGGTGAGGTCGTCGACCTCACTCCTGACGACGAGCTGTTCTGGGCCACGGCCGGCGGCATGGGCCTCACCGGCGTCATCGTCGACGCCACGATCGCGCTGCCGCGCATCGAATCGAGCGCGTTCTCGGTCGACACCGATCGCGTAGGGGATCTCGACGCCGCGATGGCGATGATGAGCCAAGAGGACAGTCGCTACCACTACTCCGTCGCGTGGATCGACCTGCTGGCCACCGGACGCCACATGGGCCGTAGCGTGCTGTACCGGGGCGACTTCGCGCCCGTTGACGCGCTCCCGCGGAAGCGTCAGGCCGATCCCCTCGCGTTCTCGGTGCGCACGGTGGCGACCGCGCCACCTGCTCCGCCGAAGTTGCTGAACCATCTCTCGCTGCGCGCGTTCAACGAGCTGTACTTCCGGCGAGCACCGAAGCGGCGTCGCGGCGAGCTACAGACGATCACGCGGTTCTTCCACCCGCTCGACATCCTGAACAACTGGAACCGGCTCTACGGCCCGAGTGGGTTCATCCAATGGCAGCCCGTCGTGCCGTTCGGTGCGGAATCCACGCTGCAACACATCGTGGAGGCGTTGAGTTCTTCGGGCATCCCGTCGTTTCTCTCGGTGCTGAAGCGCTTCGGTCCGGGCAACCGTGGACATCTGTCGTTTCCGATGCCCGGCTGGACACTCAGCCTCGACATCCCGGTCACGAATGGCCCGGCACTCGGACAGTTGCTCGACGATCTCGATCGACGCGTCGCGGATGTCGGTGGACGCGTGTACTTCGCCAAGGACAGCCGTATGCGGCCCGAGCTGGTGCCCGTCATGTACCCCCGGCTCGACGAGTGGCGCGCGGTGTGCACCGCGGCCGACCCCGACGGCGTGATGCAGAGCGACCTCGCCCGCCGCCTCCAGCTCCGCTGAGCCATCGGTTGGGTCAGGACTTCTTGCGGTTGCGCCTCATGTGGCGGGAGACGAGCTCGGCGGCGACGATGGCCAGCGCGCTCGTGATCAACAGCAGTATCCAAACCCGAGCGTCGAAGCTGAAGAAGAGGAAATGGACGGTGACTCGGTCGCGGTTCTGCGCCACGAAATCGATCGCGGCCAGCGCCAGCACGATTCCGGCAATCAGACCCGGACTCAGGCCCCGCTGCTCGAGTGACTTGTTCTCGTCCCGCTCGGCCATGACGGAATCGTACGGCGGCAGGGTGCTGACGACGCGGAGTCCGATCCCTAGGATCGTCTGATGGTCGATTGGTCGACGGTCGCCCAGCTCGCAACGGCCGGCGGCACGCTTGTTCTCGCGGCCGCAACGTTCGCGTCGGTGCGCTCCGCCAATCGATCGGCGCGAGCGACAGAGCGAGCCCTGCTCGCGGGCATCCGGCCCGTGCTGGTCCCGTCCCGAATGGAGGACCCACCCGAGAAGGTCGGCTTCATGGACGATCACTGGGTGAAGGTCCCCGGTGGCCGTGGCGTTGCGGAAGCCACCGACGAGGCGGTCTATCTCGCGATCGCTCTGCGCAACGTCGGCAGCGGGCTGGCCGTACTCGACCGATGGGACTTCCATCCAGAGCGCGCCCGGGGGGACACCGCGCGCCGCGATCCGGCGACCTACCACCGTCTCACTCGCGACCTCTACGTGCCGGCCGGCGATCGGGGATTCTGGCAAGGCGTGTTTCGTGATCCCGACGATCCGGCGTTCGCCGAGGCGCGCGACGCGATCCGCGAACGCCGCGCCGTCACCATCGACTTGCTCTACGGCGACCACGAAGGTGGACAACGCACGATCAGCCGGATTTCATTGCTGCCAAGAGGCGAGGACGAATGGATCGCCGCGGTGGCGCGCCACTGGAACCTCGACCGCGCTGACCCGCGCTAGCCCCGCTCGACCAGTCGGTAGCCAACTCCTGGTTCGGTCACGAGACGTGGAGCGCTCGGGTCGTCGCTGAGCTTCTTGCGGATCTGGCTTGCGTAGACGCGGAGGTACTGCGTCTCGCTCCCGTACTCCGGCCCCCAGACGTCTTGCAGGATCGCTCGGTGGGTCAAGACCCGACCGGGATGACGCGCGAGCAACGCCAAAAACGCGAATTCCTTCGGGGTCAGATCGATCTCGGCGCCGTCGACCGCGACCGTATGGTGGGCGATGTCGACCACGAGATCTCCCACTTCCAGCACCGGATCGGTGGCCTCTCCGTCGACGCTTCGACGCCGACGCAGCGCAACCCGCAGACGGGCCAGCAGTTCCGGAGTGGAGAACGGCTTCGTCACGTAGTCGTCGGCGCCGTCGTCCAGAGCCTCCACCTTGCGATACTCGGTGTCGTCCGCAGTGAGCACAATGATCGGCACGTCGGACCACGAACGGATGCGCCGGCACACCTCGACACCGTCGATGTCGGGCAGCCCGAGATCGAGGATGATCGCCGCCGGATCTTCCGTCGCGGCCGCATCGATCCCGGCAACGCCGCTGAGTGCAACGGCCACTCGGTAGCCGCGGGCTTGCAGCGCGGCTCGAAGTGCCCGGGCGATCGCCTCGGTGTCCTCGACCACGAGAATGAGCTCGCTCACGCATTGCTCCGTCGTTCGCTCACGCTCGATGCACCGGAAGGGTGAACACGAACTCGGCGCCGCCTGGGTTCGCCGGTTGGACCTCGATCGAGCCGCCGTGAGCCTCGACGATCGCGCGACAGATGGCGAGGCCGACGCCGCTCGAGCTCGAGCCGACGCCCTTCGTGAACGGTTCGAAGATGCGCGATCGATCCGCCGGGTCGATGCCTGGCCCCTGATCGGACACCGCGACCTCGATCCAACCGTCGCGCTCACGGGCGCGTACCCGGATCGTCCCGCCGGACGGACTGTGTCGAGCCGCGTTCTCCAAGAGGTTCGTCAGCACTTGATCGATGAGTGTGTAGTCCGCGTCGGCCAATGGCAACGTGAACGGAACGTCGACTTGCACGCGCGCTTCGCGAAGCACGCGATTCAGCTTGCGCACTCTGTCGGTGAGCAGCTCATCCAGCGGTACGGCTTGGCGTTCCGGAGCGAGCGAGCCCGCCTCGATGCGACTCAGGCTGAGCAGGTTGGTCACCAACCGGTCGAGTCGATCGGCTTCGTCGCCGACAAGGTCGAGCAACTCGTCGCGGGTGTCGGCGTCGTAGACGGTGCCGTCGCGCAAGTCCGAGGTCACCGCCCGGATCGTCGACAGCGGAGTCCGCAGGTCGTGCGACACCGAGCGCAACAACGCCGACCGGTAGTCGCCGACCAGCTCCAGCGCTCGCTTCTCGGCCGCCAGGCGTTGCTGTTCCTCCTCCATTGATCGGCGCTCCTCGTACAGCGACTGAATCTCCGCGGCCCGTTGTTCGGCCAGCTGGCCGCGTTCCGCCTCGAGCGCAACCAGGGTGCCGACCGCCAGCGCGACGATCGTGAACACGCCGAGCGCAACGGCGTCTTCGAAGAAGTCGAGCTTGAAGGTGTTGAACGGCGGAAGGAACATCACCTCGAGCGTCGTGGCTGCGATGGCGGCGGTCAGCAGCGCCGAGATCCGGCCACCGGCCCAGGCCGCGACAACGACGGGCACAACGAGAGCGAGGGCGTCGGTTGCGGTGCTCGTGTTGTCTCTAACTGGGATGAGGGCGGCCGCGATGGCCGCCACCAAGGCGATTCCGAGCAGAGCGCCGCCCGCGCGGCCGAGCGGGCGGTGGCGCGAGAGCACAGCGCAGATCTTGACGCGTCTACGAGCGGGACCAAGGCCCCGGGGACGCCTGGCCGCTCGATAGTCTCGAATGCATGAGCCTGCGGCACCGACCCAAGAGCAAACTCACCGCGTCGGTGTCCGACCTCGACAAGGCTCGCCTCCAGGACCGCTACCGCGGCGTCGACCTCACGCACATCGACGAGTGTCCGCGACGGGTACCGGTTCGAGTCGGCGGTGAGGTGCAAGGCATCAGGGTTGTTCCCCGAGCCGGCAGCCCCTCGCTCGAAGTCACGGTGGCCGACGGCACCGGCCGAGCGGTCGCGGTCTTCCTCGGCCGCAAGAGCCTTCCGGGCGTGTCGCCGGGTCGCAGCATCGTGATCGAAGGCGTCGGCCGCGAGGAAGGTGGCCGCACCGTCCTCCTCAACCCCGCCTACACCATCCTCCCCTAGCTGTCGGAACGTTTGGTTCCGGAGCCAGCATCCCCGGAACGCTCGCCGACGACGTCGGCGGTGCTGCCGTCGATGTGATACGGCACGGACACGACCACGGTGTTCCGGCGGAACAGCAAGCGCGCCTTCAGCAAGAACGCACTCTGGTTGTGCAACAGCTGCTCCCACCAACGCTTCAACACGAACTCGGGCAGGATCACGGTCACGATGTCGTTCTCGTAGGCCTCGTCGAGCTCGTCGATGAACTCGACAACCGACCCGCTGAGGTCGCGATACGGCGACAGCCGAATCTCGAGTGGGATGTCGAGGTTGAACTCGGCCCATTGGCGTTGTATCGCCTCGGCCTCCTCCGGATCGCTGACCACGGACATCGCGACGAGGCGGTCGGGAGCGAGCGACTTCGCATAGGCCAGTGCGGCCAACGTGGCGCGGTGGACTCGGCCGATGAGCACGACGACCGTGTGCGTGTGGCGAGGTGCGTGGTAGTCGGAGGCGACTTCGAGCGCGGCTTCCACCCTCGTGTAGTGGCGCTTGATGGATCTGAACAGGATCACGAGCAACGGGATGACGATGGCCGGGATCCAGGCACCATCGGTGAACTTCGAGGTCACGATCACGACGAGGACGACGCCGGTGGTGACTGCACCGAGGCCGTTGATGAACATGTTGAGCTTGTAGCCCTTCTCCCGACGGCGCCGGTGGCGCACGACCATGCCGGCCTGGCTCAGCGTGAACCCGGTGAACACACCCGTCGCGTACAACGGGATGAGTGCGGTGGTCTTGCCGCCGAACGCGACCACCAGCACTGCGGCGAACCCGGCCAGCAGGAAGATTCCGTTCGAGAAGACGAGCCGGTCGCCCCGGTTGGCCAGCTGGCGGGGCAGGTAGCCGTCGCGAGCGACGATCTGGCTGAGCAAGGGGAAACCAGAGAACGCCGTGTTCGCGGCAAGGATCAGGATGGCGAACGTCGAGAACTGCAGTACGAAGTACATCGCGCTGCCGTCGCCGAACACGGCGCGGCCGATGATCGACAGGATCGTCTCGTGCTCTGACGCCGTCGGCGACAGCCGGTGGGCCAGCAGCGACAGGCCGAAGAAGAACGAGCCCAAGATGGCTGCCATGGCGACGAGCGTGCGCGCCGCGTTCCTTGATTCCGGTGGCTGGAACGCGGGCACGCCGTTGGAGATCGCCTCGACGCCGGAGAGCGCGACGGCACCTGACGAGAAGGCCTTCAGGAGTAGGAACACGCTGACCGGGCCGAGCAACGCGCCGTTCTTGGTGAGCTCGGCCAGCGCCTCATGGTTGGGCGGGAGTGGTGCAAGGTCGCCTGAGTACGAGCGGTACAGGCCGATCACCAGCAACGCCGCGAGCGCCACCAAGTAGACGTAGGTCGGCACCGCGAAGATGCTCCCGGCCTCCTTCAGACCGCGCAGGTTGGCGATGGTCATGAGTCCGATGAACGCCAGGCAGAGCAGCACCCGCTGGTTCCGCAACTCTGGGTACGCGGAGGTGATGGCGGCGACACCCGCGGACACCGACACCGCGACGGTGAGCACGTAGTCGACCATCAAACTGCCGCCGGCGATGAGCGCGGGCGTCTCGCCGAGGTTGTCCTTGGAGACGATGTAGGAGCCGCCACCACTCGGGTACGCGTAGATCGTCTGGCGATAGCTGGTGACCACGATCGCCAGCAGGATCGTGACGACAATGGCGATCGGGATGAGGTAGTCCAGGGCGGCAAAGCCAGCGACGGGCACGAGAACGAGCAGGATCTCCTCGGTCGCGTAAGCGGTGGACGAGATGGCGTCGGAGGCGAACACTGCCAGCGCGACCAGCTTGATGAGCCGCTGGTGACCCTCATCGGCCGAGGCGAGGGGCCGGCCGACGAGCAGTCGTTTGAGAATGGACGCCATCGCGGCGGTTTAGTTGCCTACGAGCAGCTGGCGCACGGCATCTTCGCTCTCGGGCGTCACGAGCACGAGCACCTCATCGCCTTCGAGAAGGGGCGTGTCGCCTCGGGGGACCACGACGTGATCTTGGCGAAGGATGGCGACCACGGTGGAGTCGCGAGGGAACCCGAGCTCGACGATCTCGCGATTCGCCGCGGGTGAGCCTGGAGCCAGCGTCACCTCGACGAGTCCGGCTCGCCCGCCTTCGAAGCTGAGGAGCCGAACGAGGCTGCCGACGGAGACCGCTTCCTCGACCAGCGCCGTGAGCAGGTGTGGTGTCGACACCGACACGTCGACCCCCCACATCTCGTTGAACATCCAATCGTTCTTGGGGTTGTTCACTCGAGCGACAACGCGCGGCACCGCGAACTCCTGCTTGGCCAGCAGCGAGATCACGAGGTTGTCCTCGTCGTCACCCGTGACCGCCGCGACAACGTCGGCCTTGTCGACGTCCGCTCTGGCGAATTCGGTGACCTCACACCCGTCGGCCACCAGCCACGGAACACCTGGAGGTTCGTTGTTCTTCTGGCCTTCCTTCACTCGATCCGGATCGACCTCGACGAGCAACACGTCGTGCCCGGCCGAATGGAGTTCTCCGGCCATGAACGTGCCCACCTTCCCGCCGCCCACGACCACGACCCGCATCAGTGACCCCCCGCGCCGGCATCGACTGCGAGATGCTGGTCGAACTCGTCGATGTGATCGCCGGAGATCGCGACATAGACCACGTCGCCATCCTGAATCACGAGATCCGCGCGGCTCAGTTGGGCCACGCCGAGCCGCGCCAGCGCGATGACATGGGCCTGCCCGTCGACATCCAACTCCCTGACGCGGTGACCGGCCCACTTCGCGGGTACCAGGCGCTCGATCAGGCAGACCTTGGCACTCGGATCGATCCACTCGACGGCCGGCGACTCGGGCAGGATGCGGCGCAGGACCCGTTCGATCGTCCATTGCACCGTCGCGACAGTGGGAATCCCGAGCCGCTCGTAGATCGCCGCGCGCCTTGGGTCGTAGATGCGGGCCACGACTCGCTCGATGCCGTAGGTCTCCTTGGCAACTCGAGCGATCATGATGTTCGAGTTGTCACCGTTGGTCACCGATGCGACGGCAATCGCTTCCTTGATGCCCGCCTCATCGAGTCGGTCGCGGTCGAAGCCCACGCCGACAATGCGCTTGCCCGAGAAGTCGGGCGCGAGCCGTCGGAAGGCCGTCTCCTTCCGATCGATGATTGCCACGGTGTGGCCCGCGGCTTCGACAGCCTGGGCCAGGCCCGACCCAACTCGGCCGCAGCCGACCACGACGACATGCACGACGGCGCACTGTACTGACGCCCCAGCGGGGCGTGAAAAAGGACTACCGGCGCAGGCGGTTCGCGATGATCTGAGGCACGACGCCCACGCCGCGGCGAGGCGAGAACGAGTCCGACGCCTCCGTCAGACGGGCGTCATCGTCGTCGGTGAGTTCGAGATCGGCGGCGGCCACATTGGCCTCCAGCTGGGACACGCTCGATGCCCCGGGAATGGCGATGACGTTGGGTCGACGGATCAGCCAGGCGAGCGAAACCTGTGCCGGAGTGGCGTCGTGGGATTTGGCGATGTCGCGCAGTGCACCCAGCAGCGGGCCGGCGCGCTCGAGGTTCTCCGGCAGGAACAGCGGGTTGGTGGCTCGCACATCCTTCGGCACGTTGGTGGCGTCGTACTTGGCGCCGAGCAGGCCCTGAGCCAGAGGGCTGTACGCGATGATGAGCCGATCGTTGGCCTGGGCGTACGGCATGAGCTCGTGCTCAGGCTTGCGCACTGCCAAGCTGTACTGCACCTGGTTGGCCAGGATCGGACGGCCGAGCGTGTCCTCGAGCTTTCGCCATCCGTCGAGCGCGTAGTTGCTCACACCCAGCTGCCGCACGACGCCCTCGTCCTGAAGCTGGCGCAGGCCATCGGCGATCGTTGACGGCGGCACGATCGGGTTGGGCCAGTGGACTTGATAGAGGTCGATCGCCTCGATGCCGAGCCGCTGTGCGGACTTGCGCCCCCGCGATGCGAGGTAACTGCCGACAAACGGGGGCACGACTGGCAGCAGTTTGGTGGCCACGAATGCTTCATCGCGTCGGCCGGCGATGGCGCGACCCACGATGCGTTCCGACTTGCCGAAGCCGTAGACCTCGGCCGTGTCGATCACGTTCACACCGAGGTCGAGGGCCCGGTGGACGATGTCGACGGCTGTGGTGTCGGCGTAATCCTTGCCGTACGCCCACTCTCGAGAGCCGAATTGCCAGGTGCCGACACCGATGGCCGAGAGGTGCTCTCCCCCAACGTCTACGAAGCGCATACGGAGATTCTTGCCCACTCGCAATAGCGTCGAGACCGTGCGTATCGCCGTGACTGGATCCCACGGGTTCATTGGCAGCGCTCTCGTGCCGGCGCTCGAGCGCGATGGCCACGACGTTGTCCGCGTTACGCGGGACGCCGGCGGCGAGCTCGACGCCGCCGCGCTGTCCGGCGCCGATGCAGTGGTGCATCTGGCGGGCGAGGGCGTGGCGGACAAGCGGTGGACGCCGGAGCAGAAGCAACGCGTGCTCGAGAGCCGTACCGGGGGCACGTCACTGGTGGCCAACACCATCGCCGGGCTTTCGCGCCCGCCGAAGGTGTTGCTGTCTTCGTCGGCAATCGGTTACTACGGCAACCGGGGCGACGAGGTCCTCACCGAGGAATCATCGGCCGGCGCAGGATTTCTGGCCGATGTGTGCGTCCAGTGGGAAGCGGCTACCGCACCGGCCGAAGCGGCCGGCATCCGCGTGGCGCATCTGCGAACCGGCATCGTCGTCGGCAAGACGGGAGGCGCGGTGGCCAAGACGCTCCGACTGTTCAAGTTGGGGCTCGGCGGGCGCATCGGCTCCGGCAAGCAGTACTGGAGTTGGATCTCCTTGACCGACGAGATCGGCGCGACCCGCTTCCTGCTCGATCACGATGTCTCCGGCCCGGTGAACCTCACCGGACCCAATCCGGTGACGAACGCCGAGTTCACGAAGGCGGTCGGTCGCGCGCTGCACCGGCCGACCGTGATACCAGTGCCGAAGTTCGGACCCCGACTGTTGCTCGGCCGCGAAGCGGCCGACGAGGTGGTGTCCGCGAGCCAGCGGGTCGAGCCTGTGGTCCTCGCCCGCGCCGGCTACCGATTCGCGCACCCCACGGTCGACGACGCCGTCACCGCGGAACTGGCCTAAGCGAAATCCCACTCATCCGTACACAATTTTGTGTACGGATGAGTGGGAATTGCTCACTTCGGTTGCATTCTCACGCCGCCGTCGACGCGGATGGACTCGGCGTTCATGTAGCTGTTCGTCACGAGCTCGACTGCCAACGTCGCGAACTCTTCTGACGTACCGAGACGGTGGGGGAAGAGCACGTCCTTCTTCAGCTTCTCCTTGAATGCGTCGGCATTCTCACCTTGCCCGTAGATCGGTGTGTCGATCAGCCCCGGGGCGATCGTATTCACGCGGATCCCTACGGCCGACAGATCGCGCGCAATCGGCAACGTCATCCCGACGACGCCACCCTTGGAGGCGGAATACGCCGCTTGGCCGATCTGGCCGTCGTAGGCCGCGACCGATGCCGTGTTGACGATGGCGCCACGTTCTCCGCTCTCGTCCAGCGGCTCGGTCTTGCTCATCGCCGTCGCCGCGAGACGGATGCAGTTGAAGGTGCCGATCAGGTTGATCGATATCACCTTCGTGAAGATGTCGAGCCCGTGGGCCGACGAGTACTGGCCGTCCTTGCCGATCGTGCGCTGCGGCCACCCGATGCCGGCGCAGTTCACGAGCACGCGCAACGGTCCGAGTTCCTTGGCCGCTTCGACGGCGGCAATGACGTCCTCCTCGGACGTCACGTCGGTGTGGGCGAAGATGCCCTCGAGCGCCTTCGCGACGGCTTCGCCCTTGTCGTCCTGCAGGTCAGCGATGACAACCCTCGCGCCCTTTTCGGCAAGCAACCGTGCGGTCGCCTCACCGAGACCCGACGCGCCACCCGTCACGATCGCTGATGCTCCTGAGATGTCCATGAGCGGCGACGCTACTGAGCGCGAAGAAGGGGCCGCCAAGAGGCGGCCCCTTCTTCGCCCTGGAACGGACTTACGTGCCCTGTTGGATGGGCGTGTCCTGGATGGCGTTCGCGTACGCCGTCGAGCCGTCCGACAGAACGTTCGCCGCAATCGCGGCATTCACAGGGATGGCGATGTTCGCGTTGATCAGCGACATCGCCGCCCGCTCCGGCAAGGCTTCGCCAGCCAGCTCATCGAGCTCTTGCCGGCTCACCTTTCTGAAGTCCTTCTCAGCCATCTTCGTGTCTCCCTCAGGTGGACTGTGTGATTGGGGCGGTCTGCTGCGCGTTTGCATACGCGACTGAGTTGTCCGACAGGACGTTCAGTGCTGCCGCCAAGTTCACCGGTGCAGCAACGTTCGCGTTGATCAACGACATTGCGGCACGCTCAGGCAACGCCTCTCCTGCCAGCTCGTCGAGTTCCTCACGCGAAAGCTTGCGGAATTCAACTTGATCTGCCACGAAACATCTCCTCCTTGCAAGGTGGTTCGTTGTTTCGGCTCGTCCGCCGGCCGTGATGCCGCACGATGCGACTCCACAAGAGTTCCCGCGATCGTGCCGATTCACACGCGCAAATCGGCGCAAAGCGGAAGGTTTCGCGCGTACGACGTCGGGGAACGCACGACCCGTGGCGCTAACGGAAGCGCGCGATTCCACTCGTGCAACAACTCACATCAACGCGGAATTGTCACCGCAACTTGCGGACGACGTCGAACTCATCGGCGAATACGAAGGGTCCGGATTCAAGGAGCCGCCGTCGCTTGCGCGTCGATCGGACGGTCAAGTGATTCAACTCCCGCCGCTGTTGTACGCGATCGCGGCGAAGGCCGATGGTCACCGCGGGTACGAGCAGATCGCGTCAGAGGTCAGTGACGAGATCCGTCGCGGGCTCGACGTCGATCAGGTGCGGTTCCTCGTGGAGGAGAAGCTGCGTCCGTTGGGCATCCTTGCGGCAGCGGACGGTTCGAGCCCGCAACTCCGCAAGTCCGACCCGTTCCTTGCGCTGCGGTTCCGCGCCGCGGTCATTTCCGAAAAGAAGTCCGAGAGGCTCGGCACACTCTTCAAACCGCTGTTCCTGCCGCCCGTTCTGCTCGCCGTACTCGGTGCCTTCGTCGCCATCGACATCTGGCTGTTCTTCGCTCACGGCGTCGCTCAGGCGCTGCGCCAATCGATCTACCACCCAGGATTCTTCCTGCCGATGTTCGGCGCGGTGGTGCTCTCGGCCGCCTTCCACGAGATCGGTCACGCGGGTGCGTGCCGTTACGGCGGAGGACACCCCGGCAAGATGGGCTGTGGCCTCTATCTCGCGTGGCCCGCGTTCTACACCGACGTGACCGACGCGTACCGGCTCGGCCGGCGCGCTCGACTACGCACAGATCTCGGTGGCGTGTACTTCAACGTGGTCTTCGTCGTGTCGACCACCGGCGCGTATTTCGCGACCGGCTTCGAGCCGCTGCTTCTGCTGGTCGTGATTCAACACTTCGAGATCGCGCACCAGCTGCTGCCCGTCGTTCGGCTCGACGGCTACTACATCATCGCCGACCTCACCGGTGTGCCTGACCTGTTCGCCCGCATCGGACCAATCTTGCGCAGCCTCGTGCCGTGGAAGCCGAGCGACGAACGCGTGACCGTGCTCAAGCGCTGGGTACGAGTCGCGGTCACGGCGTGGGTGCTCATCGTCGTTCCGTTGTTGATGGGCGAGCTGTTCATCGTGCTCATGCACCTTCCCCGCATCATCGGCACCGGGTGGGATTCAGGACAGGCTCAGATGCACGCGGCGTCCACGGCATTCGGCGACGGCGACATCCTGCAGGGGGTCAGTTCCGTCCTGCAGCTCGTCGTTCTGGTGATCCCGATCGCAGGCATCGTGCTGATGCTCATCAAGTTGGGAACCAGCGGGCTGCGTTCGGGTTGGCGGCGGACGGATGGCCGGCCGGTGCTCCGAGCGCTGTTCAGTGTGACGGCAGCTGCGCTTGCCGTGCTGCTGCTGTTCGCCTGGCTCCCAAAGGACAACTACGACCCGATTCGCCAAGGCGAGCGAGGCACCGTCGCCGAAGGCGTGCGCGCTGTACGTCAGTTACCAAGCGGTGATGCACCGATCTACAGCGAGCGACAGGCGCTGCTGCTCGAGCCGGCACCGTCGGTGACACCTCAGGACTCGTCGACTCCGCCGTCAACCGCCACGACGAGCCCGTCGACAGCCACGACGGTGCGCTCGGCGGGTACCACGACCACGACACGCCCGCCGACCACTACCACTGCGCCCACCACGACCACCGACCCGACGACGACAACGACGGTGCCCTGACATGGATATCGCACGACTCATCCGAGACCGCGTCCGTGACGCCCTCCACCGGGCCGCCGACGCCACCGATGACGGAACCAACATCGCCATCTCGGGCAACGTCGGGTCCTCTGGTCACACCACCATCGTGTACAGCGACAACGACGTGACGATCGTCGAGCGCGACGGCAAGCGCGAGGTCATCCGCCGTGGGTCCCCAACGCATCGCCGTCCCAATGGATGATGTGAGCACCGACCTCGTACAGCGCCTCTAAAACCGTCAGTGCAGCGGGCTCGGCGTCGTCCAATGTCGCCAGCCAGCTCTGCGCCCCGGATGGGGTCTTCACGACGTGCTGCGCACGGATGAGGGCGTCGATCAACGTCTCCACCAGAGGTTCGGCCGAGAGCCGGCCATCGCTCCAGCGCACTTCGCGTATTTGGCCCCGAGATCTGTAGCGAACGGCGAAGGAGGCCATCAGGTCATCATCTCTCGCCGAGCGGTGACCAACGACACGCCCATCTCGGGAGTGCACGGGCTACGGGAGGTTGTTGGCTCAGTCGTGGATGACTGGACCGAGCAGCTCCTCCTCGAGGGTCGGTGCATCACGGTTCGCCCGATAGACGACGATGACGTCGATCGCCTCCGCCGACTGTTCTTTCGCTTGTCACCGGAAACGGTGCACCTCCGCTTTTTCCAACCGGTGAAGGCCCCTTCGGAGAAGATGTTGCACCATCTCGCGGAGGTGGACCACAACCGCCGCCAAGCGATCGTTGCGGTGTACGACGACGAGATCGTCGCGGTGGTTCGCTACGACCGCGGCGAGGATCCCTCGCTGGCTGAGATGGCGATCGTGGTCGAGGACGCGTGGCAGGGTCACGGTTTGGGCAAGCTGCTGTTGCGCCGTCTAACGGTCGACGCGATCGAGCACGGTGTCGAGACCCTCACCGCCACGGTGCTCGGAGAAAATCGTCGCGCGCTCGGCCTCGCCCATCGCGTGGCTCCAACGACGCACACTCGCCTCGATCATGGCGAGTGGTACCTCGACATCCCACTCGGGGCCTAGTCAGATGAGCGTCAGCCCGCCGTCCACGGCGAGCACTTGCCCGGTGATGTAGCTCGCATCGTCCGACAGTAAGAACACCGTCGACGAGGCCACCTCCCACCCGGTGCCCTGACGTCCGAGCGGCACGGGAGTGCGCTCGCGCGACGGGCGCCCGCTCGATGCCCACCGACCCAACGGCGTGTCGATGAGGCCAGGGGCGACGACGTTGGCGCGGATGTTGCGGCGCGCACCCTCGAGGGCGACGTGGCGACACAAGCCGATGAGCCCCGCCTTTGACGCGTCATAGGCAGGAAGTCGACTGCCGGGTCGCAGGCCGGCAACCGAGCCGATGAACACAATGGCCGCGCCATCGGCGAGCTGTGGCATCGCCTCGCGCGTCACGAGAAAGTGGCCGCGCAGGTTCACCGAGAACGTGACGTCCCAGTCCTCCGCGCTCGTTCCTTTGAGCCCGCCACCCCGCCCGATGCCCACATTGAGCACGAGACCGTCGATGGGCCCTGCTTCTCGCGCCGTCTCGATCATCGTGCGGCAGGCGTCCTCAGAGGTGACATCGGCAACGATGACCTCTGCACTGCCGCCATCGTTCGCGATCCACTTCGCAGTCTCCTCAGCCGCAGGTCCGTCGCGGTCCGCGCAGAGCACTGTGGCTCCTTCACGCGCTGCGACAACCGAGATCGCTCGTCCGTTCCCGACCGGCGCGTCGGCGTCGTCCGACGGTTGGGTGCCCGCGCCCACGACGAGCACTCGCTTTTCGCTCAACCGCGGCCCGGTCATGAATCGAACCCCGGAACGCCGCTCTCGCGCTGCACGCCGAGAGAGTTCAGCGTGAACGACACCAGGTGGTACTGGCCAACCACCATCGGCACCTCGATGAGTTGGGGCTCGTCGTAGCGCCCGGCGAGCGTGGCCCATGTGGCATCAGTGATGCAGCCGTCGTCGTGCAGCTCGTCCGCGGCGTGTACGAGGGCTGCGTCGAAGGGTTCCCAGCCGGGCGCATCGGGCCCCACCTTGAGCCGCTCGATTTCCTCATCGGTGACGCCGGCGGCGCGCGCGATGAGGACGTGCTGGCCCCACTCGTACTCGGATTGGCACCGCCACCCGGCGCGGAGGATGAGGAGCTCGCGATCCCGGGCGGGGAGCTTGCCGGCGAGCAACTTGCCGCCGAAGGGCATCCACTTCCGGAACAGCCCGGGGTGACGCACGAGCGTGGCGAAGATGTTTGCCGCGGGGCGGCCGGGCGCGGCGGCCCCGGCCAAGAGCTCACGGGCTTGGTCGTCCTGCTCGTCAGCAGCAAGCGGCGGGACACGGGGTGAGTGTGGTCGCTTTGGCACGCCAAGCAACGTACTCACCGGCGAGCGACACTGATGGGGTGTTGGGGCGCTCATGGCTTCCGCGTGTGGCAGTCGTGCTCACGGTTCTGCTGGGTGCTCCGACATCGACGGTCTTCCCCGCCAGCAGTGCTCCCGGAAACGTTGCGTGGGAGCAGTTCGTGCACATCCCTGCCGTGCTCGATGTCGCAGGTCCTCGGAACGACGGACGTTTGGTCGTGGCTGCGCACGGCCGGCTGCTCTTGATGGATTCCGCCGGTCGGACGAGCGACTTCGCTCCGGAGTACTCGGTTCCCGACGGCCCCGAGCCCTACATCGCGCTGTCGCCGGGCGTGACCGTCGACGCCGCCGGCTGCTCCTTCGACCGCGACGACGTCTTCGCGCTCGATCTCCACGACCCCTCGCCCGGAATCACGAAGATCAGCGCCGATGGCACGGTGTCGCACCTCGCGGATGTGGGAGGCGTGACGACGCTGCTCGGTATCGCCTTGGACACGGGTGGCGGATTCGGCCATCGGTTGTTGGTCATCGGCCCTACGCAATCAGGCAAGACCCAGCTGTCGGCGGTGGATTGCCGGGGCACGGTGACCACCATCGGCGCCGTCGACACACCGCTCGAGGGCGGCATCGCAGTGGCGCCTTCCACCTTCGGCCGATTCAGGGGCCAGCTCATTGCCCCCGATGAGAAGAGCGGCACGATCTATGCGCTGTCGCCTACGGGCGAGTTGAGCACGGTTGCCGCGCCCGGGGCGCCGGCCGGACCGGACATCGGGGTGGAGAGCGTCGGCTTCGTTCCGGCCGCCGGGGCCGACGCCGCGTTCCTCGCCGATCGGGGCGGGCAAGCCGACCCTCACGCGGGAACGGACAGCCTGCTGCGTCTCACCGGCGACGCGCTGACGACAGCCGGAGTCCGACCGGGTGACCTGCTGGTCGCGACCGAGGGCGGCGCGACGGTCGTCCAGGTTCGTTGCGCGACCGACTGCACGGCGAGCGTTGTCGCGACGGGCCCGCCGACGGCCCATACCGAAGGGCGGCTGTTGGTGGTGACCGGCGCCGAGTTCCGAGGATCTCCTGCGGGCGGCCCCTCCTCCGCCTTGCCGTCGTCGGCTTCGTCGTCATCGTCGACGTCGTCCGGAGGGTCGAAGGGGCGAGGCCCGCTCATCGTCATCGGGATCGCCGCGCTCGCGGCGGTGGGCATTGTGGTTTTCGTGCGCCGTCGAGGTCGCCGAGTCAGCTGACGAGCTCACGCTCCAACGGGGTGCGAAACCTCGGGATGAGGCGGCGCGATCCAAGCCACGCTTCCAACCGTTCGGCCTCGGCCTCGATGGCTCCTGCGACGTCTTTGCCCACATCCTCGAGCAGTCGCGACACGATCTCGCCGCTGGCTCGTTGGGCCCAGCCGCCCACGATGCGCCCGTCCCACCACACCGTCGGACCCGCGTTGCCCGAGCGATCGAACAAGGCGAGCCGGTGCTCGCCGAGGTACCAATCGCGCGCAGTCCAGCCCATCACGGTCGGGTCGAGCGCCGGCAACAGCGCGACCCAAGGCTTCGGACGTCTCGAACTGTCGAGGTCGTCGGCGAGTGCAATGCCGTTGGCACCGTCGAGATCGACTTGGGTCACCGCGAGCCTCTCGATCACCTTGCGCGTCTCGCCGAGCGTCCAACCGGTCCACCATTGGACGTCAGCAACGGTGGCTGGCCCAAACGCCCGCAACCAGCGCGTCGCCAACTCGATGCGAGCCTCGTCGACACTCATTTCGGGGACACCATTCGGAAGCCACGCGTCCATCAGCTCCCATCGGTGCTGCGTGCTGATCCACGAGCCTCGGGGGCGACCGCGGGCGATTTGACCCTCAGCCGCGAGAACGAGCAGCACCCTCGCGCCCACACTCTGCGTCGTCTCCCATTTGCCCCCGCCGACGCGGATCTGTTCGCGCAGCACGGGTGCGTGCCCAGCGAGCTCGGCAGCCGTACCCGCTCCGTGGGTGCGGAGCGCCTCGAGCGCCGCGGCCTCTGCCGCGCGCAGCCATCGAGCGCCGTTGGCGGCGAGGCCGGACGCTTCGATCCATTGGACGAGCCGCTTTCGTTCTCGGGCCGCGACCGCATTCGATGCGGCCGCTTGCACCATCGGTACGAGCCCGGTCGGCACGACGAACATCGTGCGGCGCATCGCCAGCATCCGAACGATCGTGCGGTCGTCGTAGAGCGCCCGCTCGATGCCCTCAACGGTCGGCTTCTTCATGCGAGCGGCCGCGGCCAGGAACACCGACGCCGGGTCGGTGCCGTGCAACCCGATCAGGTC
>JBEEGD010000510.1:0-8173 GCA_041166685.1 Acidimicrobiaceae bacterium
TTGCTCGCAACAGCGACTTCGGCGTGAAGATCACGAGCGGCTTGCGAACGTCCCGATGCATCTGCCGGCGCAGGAGATGGAAGTACTGCGCCGCAGTCGTGGCGTTGGCCACCTGGATGTTGTCCTCGGCCGCCGCGGTCAGGAAGCGCTCGATGCGAGCGGAGCTGTGCTCGGGGCCTTGGCCCTCGAAGCCATGCGGCAGCAGCAGCACGAGCCCGGAGCGTTGACCCCACTTGTCCTCAGCGGCGACGAGGTACTGGTCGAGGATGATCTGCGCGCCGTTGACGAAGTCGCCGAACTGCGCTTCCCACGCGACGAACGCCTCGGTGTTGGCCACCGAATAGCCGTATTCGAAACCGACGGCGGCGTACTCCGACAAGAGCGAGTCGTAGATCCAGAACTTCGCCTGGTCGGGGTCGAGGTGCGCGAGAGGTGCCCACTCGGCGCCGGTCTCGTAGTCGACCAGCACGGAGTGCCGATGGCTGAACGTGCCCCGGCGGGTGTCCTGGCCCGCAATTCGAAGGTCGTAGCCTTCGAGCAACAGCGAACCGAACGCCATCGCTTCGCCGAGAGCCCAGTCAACCTCTCCCTCTTCGCGGAACATCTTGGTGCGCGCCTCGAACTGCTTTGCCAGCTTCGGGTGCACGGTGAATCCCTCGGGCACCGACGAGAGCACGTCGTAGATGCGGTCGATCGTTTCTCGCGGCACGCCCGTGTCCACACGGGGCAGACAACCGAGCGGAACCGGCGGCGGCTGCGCCTTCAACCCGGGGTCGGGCGCGTGTGATCGCGTCTGCTCGAGCGCCTCTTGCAATTTGGCTTGGAAGTCGTCGAGCGCGTGCTCGGCTTCCTCGATGCTGATGTCGCCCCGCTTGACCAAGGACTCGGTGTACAACTTGCGCACCGACCGCTTGGCCTCGATGCGCTTGTACATGATCGGTTGGGTGTAGCTCGGGTCATCGCCCTCGTTGTGACCGAGGCGGCGGTAGCAGATCATGTCGATCACGACGTCTTTGCCGAACTTCTGGCGGTAGTCGAACGCGAGGCGCGCGACTCGAACGCAGGCTTCAGGATCGTCGCCGTTGACGTGGAAGATCGGCGCTTGGACCATCTTGGCCACGTCGGTCGGGTACTCCGACGAGCGCGCCGACTCGGGCGGCGTGGTGAATCCGAGCTGGTTGTTGATGACGAGATGGATGGTGCCGCCGACGCGGTATCCCTTGATCATCCCGAGTTGCAGCGTCTCGGCCACCACGCCTTGGCCGGCGAACGCGGCGTCGCCGTGCACGAGCAACGGCAGTACGGAGAAGGAGCCCGGGTCGTTGATGAGGTCCTGCTTGGCGCGCACCATGCCGACGACCACGGGATCGACGGTCTCGAGGTGACTCGGGTTGGCCGAGAGCTCGACCTCGATCTCCTTGCCGTTGCGGGCGATGTACTTGCCCGACTGCCCGAGGTGGTACTTGACGTCGCCTGACCCTTGGATCGACTCCGGGTCGATCGCGCCCTCGAACTCCTTGAAGATCTGGTCGTAGCTCTTGCCGACGATGTTGGCCAGGACGTTGAGTCGTCCGCGGTGAGCCATGCCCATGACGACGCCGTCGAGATCTGCTTCGGCGGACCGTTCGATGATCGCATCGAGGGTTGGAATGGCGGACTCGGCACCCTGCATCCCAAAGCGCTTCTGACCCACATACTTCGTCGCGAGAAAGGTCTCGAACGCCTCGGCCGCGTTCAAACGGTCGAGGATGTGGCGCTGATCGTCGAGCAACAGGTCGGTGCGAACGCCCTCGACCTGTTCTTGGATCCAGTGCTGCTCGTCGAGCTCCTGGATGTGCATGTACTCGATGCCGATCGTGCGGCAGTACGCATCGCGCAGCACGC
This sequence comes from Acidimicrobiaceae bacterium, assembly GCA_041166685.1. Taxonomy (GTDB): domain Bacteria; phylum Actinomycetota; class Acidimicrobiia; order Acidimicrobiales; family JACDCH01; genus DASUCS01. The sequence goes on from JBEEGD010000510.1 coordinate 1,885, forward strand.
GCAGGATGTCACCGAGCTTCATGCGCTCGGTACGGGCCAGGCCGTTCGTGAGGAACTCGCGCTCGAGATCCCAGATCGTGAGGCCGTACGTCGCGGGATCGAGCTCGTTGAACATGTGCGGCTCTTTGGAGGCGAGCGGGTCCAGGTCGGCGATGAGGTGCCCACGCACGCGGTACACGCGAATGAGCGTGTCGACCGCCATCTGCTTCTCGAGCATCGCGTGGTCTCGATCGACCGGGTTGACATCTCGGCGCCACTCGACCGCCTCGTACGGCACGCCGAGCGAACGGAACACGTTGTCGTAGAAGTCGCCGGAGCCCAGCAGCAGTTCGTGCACCCGCTTCAGGAACAGACCCGACTCAGCTCCTTGGATGATGCGGTGGTCGTACGTCGAGGTGAGCACGAGCACCTTCGACACGCCGAGCTCCGCAAGCGCAGCCGGGTCGGCGCCTTGGTAGGCCGCCGGATAGTCCAACGCGCCCACACCCACGATCGCGCCTTGCCCCGGCATCAGGCGCGGCACGGACTGAACCGTGCCGATCGTGCCCGGGTTGGTGAGGCTGATCGTGGCGCCCGCGAAGTCGTCGGGTGAGATCTTGTTGGACCGCACCTTGCGGATGAGCTCCTCGTACGCATTCCAGAACCCGCGAAAATCGAGTGTGTCTGCGTCCTTGATCACTGGCACGACGAGTGAGCGGGAGCCGTCGCTCTTCTCGAGGTCGACCGCAATGCCGAGGCCGATGTGCTCGTGGCGCACGACGCGGGGCACTCCGTCGTCGCCTTGGACGAACGTCGAGTTCATCCTGGGCATCGTCTCGGCGATGGCGCGCACGACCGCGAAGCCGATGAGGTGCGTGAAGCTGACCTTTCCGCCGCGGGTACGTCCGAGGTAGCCGTTGATGACCGAGCGGTTGACTTCGAGCAGCCGCGCCGGCACTTCGCGGAAGCTGGTGGCCGTCGGGACCTTGAGGCTCTCCTCCATGTTGGCCACGATGCGAGCGGCGGCGCCCCGCAACGGCACCCCCTCTTCGGCGGACTCCTTCGCACCCGCGTCTTTGGGAGCCGTCTTCTCCGGCTGCTCTGCGGAGACCGTCTTCGGTGCCGCAGGCGTGACCGCGGCCGGGGGTGCTACGGGTTCGTGCTCATCGCGGCGGTAGTCGGCGAAGAACTCTTGCCAGCTCTTGCTCACCGAGTTGGGGTCGGCGACGTACTGCTCGTACATCTCGTCGACCAGCCACTCGTTGGGGCCGAGGGCGTTTGCCGTTCCTTGATCGTCACCCATCGCGCGGCGATCCTACGCGTCTCGACATCAACTCACTCCCCTGCGGGTTGCTCGTTGATGAGTGCGCCTCGGCCGCTTGCGCTTCCCGTCGTCGCTCTCTCGCGGGTCATGCTGTCGCAATGTCCGACCGCTACCTCGATCCGACGGCGACCGTGGAGAGCCGAGTCGACGACCTGCTCGAACGAATGACGCTCGACGAGAAGGCGGCTCAGCTCGGAGGCGTCTGGATCACCGACCTCGTGTCTCCCGACGGCTTCGATGAGGACCGGGCCGCCGACCGGCTGCGCCACGGCATCGGACACGTCACGAGAATCGGTGCGTCCACCGGGCTGCGGCCAGCCGAAAGCGCCGCCCTAATGAACGCGGTCCAGCACTACGCCGTGGACCGTACCCGTCTCGGCATTCCAGTCGTCGTCCACGAGGAGTCGACCGGCGGGTATTGCGGGCGCGACGCCACGGTTTTTCCTCAGGCCATCGGGTTGGCAGCCACCTGGGACCCCGCGCTCGTACGGGACGTCGCGGCGGTCATACGTGAACAGCTACGCGCCGTCGGTGCTCGGCACACGCTCGCACCCGTGCTCGACATCGCCCGCGATCCGCGCTGGGGTCGAGTCGAGGAGACGTACGGAGAAGACCCTGTGCTCGCGGGCGCCATCGGGACGGCCTACGTGCGCGGGCTGCAAACGGAAGATCTGCAAAAGGGCGTCATCTGCACCGGTAAGCACTTCCTGGGCTACGGCCTACCCGAGGGCGGCATGAACCACGCGCCCGTCCACCTCGGCCCGCGCGAGCTCCGGGAGGTGTTCGCCGAGCCCTTCGCCGCTGTCATCCGCGATGCGGGCTTGGCGTCGATCATGAACTCGTACAGCTCGATCGACGGGCTCCCTTGCGCTGGCGCACCATCGATCCTCACCGAGCTGCTGCGCGACGAGCTCGGTTTCGATGGGCTGGTGGTGGCCGATTACTACGCGGTCGCACTGTTGATCACCCATCACCGAACGGCCGCCGACAAAGCGGCCGCGGCCGCGCAAGCGCTCTCGGCCGGGCTCGACCTCGAACTTCCCGCCTTCGACTGCTATCGCGAGCTCACGAGGTTGGTCGACGATGGAACCATCGAGGCCGCGCTGATTGACCGCGCGGTTCGGCGTGTACTCGCGTCCAAGTTCCGGTTGGGTTTGTTCGAGCACCCGTATGTCGACCCCGACAGCGCGGCCGCGGTGTTCGACACGTTGCCGCAACGCGACCTTGCCCGTCGCGCCGCTGCGCGATCGATGGTGCTGCTGCGGAACGAGGGTGGCCTGCTGCCCCTCGACCTCGAACACATCGGTCGCGTCGCCATCATCGGACCGCTGGCCGACTCAGAGCGCGGCCTCCAGGGCGACTACCACTACCCGGCGCACGCGGAGATGGTCTACGAGGCGGGCGACTCGTCGTCAGTGCTGCCCCAAGCGGGGGGCGCGTTCGCCCCCGGACCTCACTACACCGCGCACGTCACGCCACTGGCAGGCCTGACAACCGCGATCGCTGACTGGGCGGAGATCGAGTTCGAGGCGGGATGCGATGTGACCGGTGACGATGACTCCGGAATCGACGCGGCCGTGCTCGCGGCCGAACGCGCCGACGTCGCGCTCGTCTTCGTCGGCGGCGAGTCAGGCCTGATGCCTCACTCGACCGTCGGCGAAGCCCGCGACGCGAGCGACCTCGGGCTCACCGGCGTGCAGCAGCAATTGGTCGAGGCGGTCGCGAGCACCGGTACCCCCACCGTCGTCACCGTGATCGGCGGGCGGGTGTTCGCGCTGCCGTGGATCGCCGCACACGTCCCTGCTCTTGTCCAGGCGTGGTTGCCCGGAGAGGAGGGCGGCAATGCCATCGCCGACGTGCTGCTCGGGCATGTGAACCCTGGCGGACGTCTTCCCGTGTCGCTGCCGCGGTCCGTCGGCCAGGTGCCAGTGCACTCCCGTCACCGGTTCGGTGGTGGCCGATCGCAGTTCTGGAACGACTACGTCGACGGGCCGACATCTCCCCTGTTCCCGTTTGGCCACGGTCTGTCGTACACGTCCTTCGCGTACGAAGGGTTGTCGATCGAGTCCGGCTCCACGAACGCGGCCACGACCGTGTCGATCAACGTGACCAACACCGGCGCGCGGGCGGGAGACGAGGTCGTGCAGCTGTACGTCACCGATGAGGTGGCCTCCGTGGCTCGCCCCTTTCGCGCGCTGGTCGGATTCGCGCGAATCGCGCTTGCTCCCGACGAGACCGCGACCGCGTCGTTCACTGTGCACCCGAGCCGGCTCGCGTTCTACGACCCCACGATGCGCTTCGTCTGCGAGCCGGGTCAGTTCACCTTTGCCGTCGGTGCGTCGTGGTCCGACATCCGGGCCCGGCAAACTGTTGACCTCCACGGCGAGGTCGTCGGGTACCGCCAGCGTGAGATCGTGTCGACGGCGGTCGACGTCAGGTGAGCAAGCCCTCGATGGTCCTCTGGAGCCGAAGGGGTGCTTGACGGTCGGCGGCGACGTCGATCAACGCCGCTCTCGCTCGGGGGGAGCCGATCTCCGCGAGATAGCGAGCGGCTTCCAAGCGGCGCGTGAGCGTCGGTGGGCGCTCGCCCCGATCGCGCTGCGCCCTGATCACTCGGTCGAGCACCCGCACCGCGCCGCGCCACCGAGAGATGCGCCACAGCGCGATCGCTGCCTCCTCAGCCACTGGGCCGCGCACGAGATCGCGCAGCATCGGCACCGCTTCCTCTGAATGCAGGGCGCCGAGTGCATCGAGCACCCAACCATCGGTGGTCGGGTCGCGGGACAGTCGGTGCAACAGCTCGTGCTCGGCTCGGCGACGCTGCGCAACCGTCATCTGTTCGAACAAATCGAGACGGGGACCGCCATCTCGCCACGAGCCGGCGCGGTCGTCGAAGTGCTCCCAGAACTGGAAGTACGCCGACGGGCCGCGGGCCATTGCCTCCAGTTTGCCCCAGTAGCGTGCCGATGGTGACGGCAGCGCAATTCATATTCTCGATGTACAAGGTGAGTCGCTTTCACCCTCCCGACAAGGAGGTGTTGAAGGACATCACGCTCTCCTTCTACCCCGGCGCCAAGATCGGGGTCATCGGGCCCAACGGATCAGGCAAGTCGTCGCTGTTGCGGATCATGGCGGGGCTGGACGACGGATTCACCGGCGAAGCCCGCCTCACACCGGGCTTCAGCGCCGGTCTGCTCGAGCAAGAGCCCCATCTCGATCCGACGAAAGACGTCGCCGGCAACGTGATGGATGGCGTCGGCCAGGTCGCCGGATTGCTCACGGAGTACGACGAGCTGATGGCCAAGTGGGCCGACCCGGATGCCGACTTCGACAAGCTCGGCGCACGCCAAGCGGAGCTCGAGGCGAGGATCGAGGCAGCCGGCGCGTGGGATCTGCAGCGCACGATCGACATCGCGATGGACGCACTCCGGCTGCCGCCGGGCGATGCCGACGTGAACACGCTCTCCGGAGGCGAGCGCCGGCGCGTGGCCTTGTGCCGACTGCTGCTGTCGAAGCCAGATCTCCTGCTCCTCGACGAGCCCACCAACCATCTGGACGCGGAGTCGGTCGCGTGGCTCGAGCGAACCTTGTCGGACTACCCCGGCACCGTCGTCGCCATCACCCACGACCGCTACTTCCTCGACAATGTCGCCCGCTGGATCCTCGAGCTCGATCGGGGCAGGGGCATCCCGTTCGAAGGCAATTACTCCTCGTGGCTCGAGCAGAAGCAGGAGCGACTCCGCCGAGAAGAGAAGTCCGACTCCGCCCGCCAGCGAACGCTGGAACGCGAGCTCGAGTGGGTGCGCATGGCTCCGAAGGCTCGCCAGGCCAAGGGCAAGGCCCGCCTTCAGGCGTACGAGAAGCTGCTGGCCGACGCCAAGGAAGCGGATGGCCGCGGCGACCGTCTGGAGCTGACGATTCCGGCCGGCGAGCGGCTCGGCGACGTCGTCATCGAAACCGAACATCTGGCGAAGGGGTTCGGCAGCGAGCTGTTGATCGACGATCTGTCGTTCTCGCTACCGCCGGCTGGGATCGTGGGCGTGATCGGACCGAACGGCGCCGGCAAGACGACCCTGTTTCGCATGTTCACCGGCGCCGAGAAGCCTGACGACGGGGAACTGCGCATCGGGTCGACGGTCGAGCTCGCCTATGTCGACCAGACGCGCGACGCGCTCGACCCGGACAAGACGGTGTACGACGAGATCACCGACGGTCGGGACCTGCTGATGATCGGCGGCCGCGAGATGAACGGGCGCGTCTACGTGGCGTCGTTCAACTTCAAGGGCAGCGACCAGCAGAAGAAGGTCGGCACGTTGTCAGGCGGTGAGCGCAACCGTGTGCACTTGGCGAAGATGCTGCGACGCGGGGGCAACGTGCTCCTCCTGGACGAGCCCACCAACGACCTCGATGTCGACACGTTACGAGCGCTCGAGGATGCGCTCGAGACGTTCGCCGGTTGCGCGGTGGTGATCAGCCACGACCGCTGGTTCCTCGATCGAATTGCAACTCACGTGCTCGCGTTCGAAGGCGACTCCCAAGTGCGATGGTTCGAAGGCAACTTCACCGAGTACGAGGCCTGGAGACGCAAAGAACTCGGAGCCGCCGCCGACCAACCCCACCGCATCAAGTACAAACCCCTCGTCCGCGGCTGATTCTGCGAATTCCCACTCATCCGTACACAGTTTTGTGTACGGATGAGTGGGATTTGGCTGTCAGGAGACCGGCTCCCGCACGTCGAGGGGTTCGTAGATCGCGGTGGGGATGGACTGGCCGCGGAGCGCGACGGTGCCGCAATCGCTCCAGCGCGCCGCTTCCCCACCGGCGCGGTCGAGCGCTCCTTCACCGGCCAGTATCCGGCTCGTGCGCGCTTTGGCCAGGTCGGTCAAACGAGCCGCCTCGTTCACAGGCCGGCCGATGAGCGTGTACTCATAGCGTTGCTCGGTCCCGACGTTCCCGGCGACCAACAGCCCTGACGAGACACCGATG
>JBEEGD010000511.1:0-2744 GCA_041166685.1 Acidimicrobiaceae bacterium
GTCGTGGGACAGCCGGACCCTCGCGCCGGTGATCTCCCCGAGCTTGCCGCTGTCGATGACCTCCCGGACCGCGCGGGCATAGCCGTGGTAGAGCCGCGGCATGGATACGACCACCTTGACGCCGGTCGCGTCGGCGGCGTCGATGATCTCGCGGGCCTGGATCACCGTGGGCGCGAGCACCTTCTCCGTGAAGATGTGCTTGCCCGCCTCGGCCGCCTTGACCATGACGTCCCGGTGGGCGTTGGTCGCGGTCGTGACGATGACCGCGTCGATGTCCTGTCGGCCCAGAAGCCCGTCGAGGTCGTCGGTGTAGGAGGCTCCGAACTGGGTCGCGCCCGCGCGCCCGCGCTCCTCGTCGTCGTCCCAGACCGCGATGAGCTCGGTGTCCCGGTGGTCCAGCGTCTGTTGGGCGTAGTCGCGCGCGTGGACGTGCCAGAACCCGAGCACCGCGACCCTGAGCGCATTCGGCACCATCAGCTCCTGTCCTGGGAATGGTGATTCAACCGGTCGGCCGATCGGAACGCGGATCGCCCGGATCGGCTCGGCCCGGGATTCCGAGGATAGCGCCTGGAACCGAGACGCTGCCCATACGCCCAGGTCGTAGTCTGCCGCCGCCTGCACGCCACGGTGATGGCTCTGTGCCGATAGGTCGTGGGGACCGGGGAAGCGTCCCGAGAGTTCCGGCGGGGAATCGGGGTTGCCGGCGTGAACCGGCAGGAGGGGTCGACATGACAGGTAGCCGCGCTTCGGGAAGCACCGTCACCCATCCCAGGGCGGCAAGGCGGACGCCGCTCGGCGGGCCACGGCTGTGGCTTGTTGGCGGTGTCGTTGCCGCATTTCTTGCGGTGTCGGCGCCCGCGGTTGGCGCGACCGGCGACGGTGCCTACATCGTCATTCTCAAGGCTCACGCGACGGGTTCGGCGCTTGCCGCCACGGAGCATGGCAAGCGGCATGGCGTGTCGGAGACGCGGGTCTATTCCCATGCGGTGCTTGGCTACGCCGCACGTCTGAGCGCCGAGCAGCTTCGTTCCCTCCGCGCCGATAGCAGCGTCGCGCTGGTCGTGGCCGACGGCATCGCGACGATCGACCAGACCGAGACCGGAGCCACCTGGGGCCTCGATCGGATCGACCAGCGCAAGCTGCCGTTGAGCGGCACGTTCACGTACACGAACACGGGTGCCGGCGTGACCGCCTATGTCATCGACACCGGCATCCGGTTCAGCCATTCGGAGTTCGGCGGCCGCGCGCGGTCGGGTTGGGACTTCGTCGACGGGGACCCGGACGCCACCGACTGCAACGGCCACGGAACGCATGTCGCCGGAACGATCGGCGGCGCGACTTACGGTGTCGCCAAGGGCGTCGCCCTCGTGGCGGTTCGCGTCCTTGACTGCACGGGGTCGGGCCTCTGGTCCGGCGTCGTCGCGGGCATCGACTTCGTCACAGGCGACCATCAGGCGGGCCACCCGGCCGTCGCGAACATGAGCCTGGGCGGCGGCGCCAACCTCGCCGTCGACATGGCTGTCCAGAACTCGATCGCTGACGGGGTTGCGTACGCCGTCGCGGCAGGCAATTCCAACGCGCCAGCCTGCCAGTTCAGCCCGGCGCGGGTTCCCGAGGCGATGACCGTCGGGGCCAGCACCTCGAGCGACGCCAAGGCCTCGTTCTCGAACTGGGGATCGTGCATGGACTGGTTCGCCCCGGGACAGTCCATCATGTCTGCCTGGGATACGAGCGACACCGCGACCAACACGATCAGCGGCACGAGCATGGCATCGCCGCACACCGCCGGGGTCGCAGCGTTGTACCTCCAGTCTCACCCGACCGACTCGCCGGCGACCGTCCAGAAGGCGCTGGCGTCGGCTGCCACCACCAGGCGGATCACGGGCCTGGACCGGAGGTTCTACCCGGGGACGGCCAACCTGCTGCTCTTCACGAGCTATTGACCAAATCTCCGCGTTCGCGGAGCTCGGATGTCCGAAATGCATCTGGAGCATCCAGCCCGGGCAGACCCGGAGGAGGTGGGGATGGGACCGCGCTGAACTCGTGATGCACGGCACGCTCAGGGTATCTGGGGGGGCGTCCTGCATCACCCGGGTCGTGACCACGGAACGTTCGAAATCGGCCTCAGAATCGGCCTCAGGAGGGGTAGTCCATGAAGCGCATAGCGATCCTTGTCAGCACGCTGTTGATCGCGACGCTCGCCGCCGCCGCGCCGGCGCTGGCCGCCGCGCCGAGCAATGACGTCATCGGCGGAGCCATCGCGGTCTCGGACGGGTACAGCGCGACGCTCGATACGACGCAGGCCACGACCGATGCGAACGACGCCGAGCTCAATGCCCAATGCGGCGCTCCAAAGACCGACGCGAGCGTGTGGTACACGCTGACCGCGGCCGCGGACGGGTTCTTCGCCATCGACGTCTCGGGCTCGAACTATTCGGCCGGTGTCATCGTCGCGAGCGGCAGCCCGGGCAGTTTCGTTTTCGAGAATTGTGGTCCCGGCGCAACCGCCTTTGCCGCCACGAGCGGCGTCACCTACTCGATCCTCGCCTTCGACGACCAGGGCGACGGGGCCGGGAACGGCGGCAACCTGGTGATCAACGTTGCGGCCATTCCCCCGCCGCCGCAGGTGACCCTGACGGTCAACAAGACGGGGCGATTCAACTTGAAGACGGGGACGGCCACGATCAGCGGCACCATCACCTGCACGGGCGGCCCGGCCGATTTCACCGAAATCGATGTCTCGG
>JBEEGD010000512.1:0-3728 GCA_041166685.1 Acidimicrobiaceae bacterium
GGATGAGCAGCAGCCCGGAGTCCGAGGCGGAGTCGCCGTTCACCGTCTGGAGGAACAGTGGCAGGAAAGCGATGACGCCGAACATGCCCGCCCCTAGGAGGAGGCCGATGCTGCACGCGAGTGTGAACGTGCGCACTCGGAACAGGCGGAGCGGCAACAGCGGCTCGGCCGCCCGCTGCTCGACCGCGATGAAAACGGCGATGCCGGCGAGCGTCAGCGCGCCGAGTCCGAGGATGACGGGTGATCCCCAGTCGTACTCGACGCCGCCCCACGTCGTGGCCAGCACGAGCGCGCTGATCGTGATCGACAGGACGACCGCGCCCGCGTAGTCGATCTTCACGCGGCGACGGCGTCCGAGATTTGGGAGGACGAAGGCCGTCACGACGAGCGCGAGGAGTCCGAGCGGAAGGTTGATGAAGAACACCCACCGCCACGAGAGATTGTCCGTGAAGAAGCCGCCCAACAGCGGGCCGGCGACGCTGGCTCCGCCGAAGAAGGCGCCGAACATGCCTTGGTAGCGCCCGCGTTCGCGAGGACTGACGACGTCGGCAATGATCGCTTGACCGAGGACGATGAGACCGCCGGCGCCGATGCCTTGCACGGCTCGGAAGGCGATCAGCATCGGCATCGAGGACGCCACACCGCAGAACATGCTGCCCACGAGGAAGACGGCGATGGTGACCTGGAACAGGCGCTTGCGCCCGAAGAGATCGCCGAGCTTTCCGCACAACGGGGTCGAGATCGTCGTGGCCAACAAGTAGGCGGTGATGACCCAGGACAGGTGATTGATGCCGCCGAGGTCACCGACGATCGTCGGCAGCGCGGTCGCGACGATGGTCTGATCGAGCGCAGCCAACACCATGCCGAGCATCAGTCCGCTGAAGATCACCATCCGCTGGCGATGGGTGAAGCTCGAGGGATCGGGAGCCGCGATCGTGTCGTCGTTCGACAGGCGCGTGGGGGTTGTCGTCATCGCGGGGGCCGTAACCCGTTCCCCAATGTGTCGAACGCCTCGTCGATGGCGGCAATCAACGACTGCTGGCCAGGCCCGGCCCGATCGAGCGCGACTCTGAACGCCGCGATGGCCGTCGACACGACGAGGCGGGGGTACGACGAGCGCTCGGGATCGAGCCCTGTTCGCAGCGCGATGGCGTCCACCAGCGCGTGCTCGAGGGCGGAGTAGCCGGCGACGTAGCCGGGATGAAGCTGCGGATGGTCTCGCACAAGTTGCACGCGCGCCCGCGACACTTCCGCGACCTCGGGGACGCCGGTGGCGATCTCCAAGAAGGCGCCACGCAGCGCGGCGAGGGGCGCCTCCCGAGCGGGCCGATCGATGACCGACTGGCCCAGCTCTGCTTTGCGATTTGGATCGAAGCCGAGGATCGCTTCCTCTTTTGTGGCGAAGTAGTTGAACACCGTCCGGGGCGAGACGTCGGCGGCCGCGGCGATGTCGTCGACGGTGATGGCGTCGGGTCCCCGTTCGATGGCGAGGTAGAGCGCGGCACGCGAGATCGCGAGGCGCGTGCCGGCCTTCTTGCGCTCGCGAAGGCCGAGATCCGCCGACATCCATGGAGTGTGCCAGGAAGTTGCAGAAACTGCAACTTTGCACGACACGCAGGTTCCCTGAGGGTCAGCCAGTCGTGCAGTGACCTCTGGTGAACTAGCGCCCGTGCGGTGGGACCAATTGGAGTTGCCTTTCGACGCGCCCGCGCCGGCGGGCTGCTCTCGTTTCGCCGTGTTCGCCGAGTGTCCGATGTGCGACGGCGAACTGGTCGTCGAGCACGCACACTTCCGGTGCCGCGCTTGCGGCTGGCGTGACTCCTGCTGCGACTAGCCGGTCAGCGCGGCCGCGAGGTCGCGCCACGCGGCTTCTGGCACGTCGGTGAGGTTGTCGCCGAGAACCTGCACGCTGACGTGCGACGCACCCGCGTCGAAGTGCTGCTGCACGCGCGTGGCCGCGGCGTCAACATCACCAGTCGCGACGATTGCGTCGACGAGACGCTCGCTACCGCCGTCGGCGACGTCGTCGTCGGTGAATCCGAATCGCTTCAAGTTGTTCACGTAGTTCGGCGCCCGCAGGTAGATCGCCATGCCCTTGCGAGCGATCTCCAAGGCTTCAGTCCGGTCCGTGTTCAGCACGACCATCTGCTCTGGGGCGAGGATTGGTTCCGGCCCGAGGATGTCGCGTGCGGTTGCGGTGTGCTCCACCGGCACGAAGTACGGATGGGCACCGTCGGCCCGATCGGCCGAGAGCCGCAGCATCTTCGGACCCAGCGCGGCGAGCACGGTGGCCGGTCGCTCCTGCGGGCCGACGGCCATGAAGAGCGCGGCGTCCATGCCGTCGAGGAAATTCACCATCTGCGAGTACGGCTTGGAGTAATCGTGATGGCGGACGCGGTCGACGAGGTGTTGGTGACTCACGCCGAGGCCGAGCAGGAATCGCCCTGGAAAGGCTTCCTCCAGCGAACGTTGCGTGTTCGCCATCGTGACGGCGTCGCGGGCGTAGATGTTGGCGATGCCGGTGGCCACGTTGAGCGTCGACGTTGCCGACAACAGCAGCGTCGCCGTGACAAAGGGATCGCGGCCGATCGTCTCGGGGATCCACAGCGTTGGGAAGCCGAGCTCTTCGAGTACGCCGGCGAGGCGTTGCGCCTCTTTCGAAGGAACCGCGTCGAGGACGCCGGTCCAGACCCCAACTCGTCCGAGCTCGAAAGGCTTCATCGACCTGACACTACGGTTTCGCAGCATGGAGACACGCATGATCGGCAGCCTGTCCGTCTCGGTTGTGGGCATCGGCTGCAACAACTTCGGCCGACGGATCGACCTGGCCGCCACACAAGCGGTCGTCGACGCCGCGCTGGAGGTGGGCATCAACTTCTTCGACACGGCCGACATCTACGGCAGCACGGAGAGCGAGGAGTTGCTCGGCAAGGCGCTCGGCTCGAAGCGCGAGGACGTGATCATCGCCACGAAGTTCGGGATGGGCGACGGTACGAAGCTGCCCGCCGGGGCGAGCGCCGCGTCGGTCGCGGCCGCCGCTGAAGGCAGCCTGCGGAGGTTGGGCACCGACCGCATCGACCTGTATCAGCTGCACTTGCCCGACGACAAGACGCCGATCGACGAGACGCTCGAGGCAATGGATCGCCTCGTCCGCGACGGCAAGGTGCTCGAGATCGGTTGCTCGAACTTCGATGGTCCTCGTCTCGACGACGCGGCCCGCGCAGCCGAGAAGCACGGCACTGCCCGGTTCGTCAGCGTGCAGAACGAGCTCAGCATGATGCGGCGCCGAGGCGAGCCCGACCTGCTCGCGGCGAGCGACCGCCACGACTTGGCCATCCTCCCGTACTTCCCGCTCGCCAGCGGGATGCTCACCGGGAAGTACCGCAGAGGCGAGGCGCCGCCGCCGGGAACCCGGTTGGCGGGGCTGTCCGCGGACGACCGCGCGCTGTCCGATCGCCGCTTTGATGTCGTGGAAGCGCTCGACGCATTCGCACGCGAGCGCGGGCACACGTTGCTCGAGTTGGCGATGTCGTGGCTCGCGGGGTTGCCGCATCTCGCGTCGGTGATAGCGGGCGCCACGAAGCCCGAGCAAGTGAAGGCCAATGCCGCCGCCGTCGACTGGAAGCTGACCGCCGACGAGCGCGCCAAGATCGACGACCTCGCCCCCGTCCGCTGACTCCCCACGTTCTCGACGAAATAAGCATCGGTATCCGATGCCTATTTCGTCG
>JBEEGD010000513.1:0-8366 GCA_041166685.1 Acidimicrobiaceae bacterium
CGGCCTTCTCGGTCGAGGTGGGCCAGAGGTTGCGAGCGGTTCGTCGCGCCCGTGAGCTGTCACTCGACGACGTCGAGCGCACGTCGGGCGGTCGGTGGAGCGCCTCCGCCGTTGGCGCCTACGAGCGGGGATTCCGCAATCTGAGCCTGCCCCGCCTGCGGGAGCTGGCAGATTTCTACGCGGTCCCGATGGGCGTGCTGCTGGGCGAGGCGGACGGGCAAGGGCGAGCCGCGGGACGCATGGCCAAGGTCGTGCTGGATCTCGAAGCGCTCGGGCACATTGAGCAGGCCGAACCCGTCGTGCGGTACTTGCGCACGATCATCATCGAGCGCGGTGACTTCAACGGGCGCATGCTGTCGATCCGGCGGGACGACATCCGAGCACTGTGCGCGATCCTGCACTCCACTGAGGTCGAGCTGTTCGAGACGCTCGCACTCTGGGGAGCGGTCCTAAGTGGTGGTCCGACGGAGGACGATCAGCAGTAGCGTTGCCCGCCCGATGACGCTCGTCGTCCAAAAATTCGGTGGCACCTCGGTCGCCGATCCTGAACGCATCCGGCAAGTGGCCGATCATGTGGCGCGCACGCGCCGTCACGGCGACCACGTCGTGGTCGTGGTGAGTGCGATGGGCAAAGAGACCGACGAGCTCATCCGGCTCGCATCGGAAGTGGCGTCCGTGCAGCCGGGGCGCGAGATGGACATGCTCATCACCGCTGGCGAGCGCAAAGCGACGGCGTTGCTCTGCATGGCCCTGCACGACATCGGGGTGCCCGCGGACTCGTTCACCGGGAGCCAAGCCGGGTTCCTCACCGACACCACCCACACGAACGCGCGGATCCTCGAGGTGCGCCCCACCCGCGTTCGTCAATCGGTCGACGCCGGGCGCGTGCCGGTCGTCGGCGGGGCACAAGGTGTCTCTACCGAGCACGATGTGACGTTCCTCGGTAGAAACGGTTCGGATGTCACGGCAGTCGCGCTGGCGCACGCGCTCGGGGCGGACGCCTGTGAGCTCTACACCGATGTGTCCGGCGTGTTCACCGCCGACCCGCGCATCGTGCCCTCGGCGCGCCGTATGGGGCGGATCAGCTTCGACGAGATGTTGGAGATGTGCGCGGCCGGTTGTCCGAAGCCGGCGATGCGGGGTGCAGAGTTCGCCCGCACGTGGAAGGTTCCGTTGCACGTCCGCTCGAGCTTCACGTGGGAGCCGGGTACCTGGGTGGTGGAGGAGGATCCGTCGATGGAACAGGCCGTCGTGTCCGCGGTTGTGCACGACACATCCGAGGCCAAGGTCACGCTTGCGGGCGTACCCGACAAGCCCGGTATCGCCGCCCGTGTGTTCCGCGTGCTGGCTGACGCGGGTGTGAACGTCGACATGATCGTGCAGAACGTTTCTGATCACGGTGTCACCGACATCAGCTTCACCGTGCCCCGCACCGACCTCACCAGTGCGACGTCCATCACCGGCGACCTCGCTCGCGAGATCGGCGCCATTGGAGTCACCACCGATGACGCCATCGGCAAGGTGAGCCTTGTCGGCGCGGGGATGAAGTCCAATCCGGGTGTTGCCGCCAAGATGTTCGAAACGCTCGCGGACGCGTCCGTCAACATCGAGATGATCTCGACGTCGGCGATCCGCATCTCCTGTGTCGTCCGCGAAGCGGAGATCGAGCGCGCCGTCCAAGAGCTGCACACTGCCTTCGGCCTCGACGCCCCCTGACCCCACCCGAACCCGCCGGAACCGAAATGGCGTCCCTTCGGCCCACATATGGGCCGTCTGGACGCCAGAACGGGAAAAGTATCAGCGGAAGAAGGAGCCCGCGCCGGCCATCCAGCCGCTGGTGTTGTGGAAGTTGCTGACGAACGTTCCGGGCGCGACCAACTCGTCGAGCGCGGTGATGGCGGCGTCGTCGAGGGGCTCGTGGTCGGCAATGGCGCGCGACTCTTGGAGGTGCTCCAGGGTGCGGGGCCCGACGATCGGGCTCGTCACACCTGGTCGGTCGCGCAACCACAGCAACGCGAGTTGACCGGAGGTGAGCCCCCGCTCGTCGGCCAGCTTGCCCACGGCGTTGGCGGCTGCCAGGGCTTGCTTCGTGAGCCGATCTTGCGCTGCCGGCATGCGAGCCGCCCGCGAGCCCGCCGGTGGCTTCGTCGTCGATCGGTACCTACCGGCGAGGATGCCGCCGCCCAGTGGCGACCACGGGAGCAGCGCGAGACCATGCCGCAGAGCCAACGGGACCAGCTCGTTCTCGACTCGTCGATCGAGCAGGTTGTACGGCGGTTGCTCGCTGACGTAACGGGCCCAACCGCGCTTGTCGCTGACCGCCAGGCATTCGTGGACGAACCACGCCGGATGGGTCGAGCAGCCGATGTTGACGACCTTGCCTGCACGCACGAGATCGTCGAACGCGGAGAGCGTCTCCTCGGGGTCGATGTCGAACAAGGGACGATGGAGTTGGTACAGATCGATGCGGTCGGTGCGGAGCCGGGTGAGCGATGCTTCGCACGAGCGGACGATGTGATGCCGCGAGGCGCCTTGGTTGTTCGGCCCGGGCCCGCTGGGAATGCCGACCTTGGTCGCCAGCACGATGTCATCGCGCTTTCCCGCTCGTTCCAACACTTCGCCAACGATGCGCTCGCTGTTGCCGCCGGTGTACACGTCGGCCGTGTCGATGAAGTTGATGCCGGCGTCGAGTGCGGTGAGCAGCATCTTCTCCGACGCGTCTTCGTCGGCCGGACCCCCGAAGTTCATCGCACCGAGGCACAGCGCTGACACCTTCACGCCCGTTCGCCCCAGGGGGCGCATCTCGATCATGAGGTGTGAAGTTACCCATTGGCGATCAGCACCACCTCCCGCCGTAGGCTTGTGATCCATGCGGGTTGGTGTCTTCGGTGCGACCGGCCAGGTCGGTGGCGTGATGCGTCGCTTGCTGGCCGAGCGGGCCTTTCCTGTCGACGAGCTGCGCTATTTCGCCTCGGCCCGGTCCGCCGGCCGCACCCTCCCCTGGGGTGACGGTGAGATCGTGGTCGAAGAAGCGGAGACCGCCGACTACCGCGGGCTCGACGTGGCCCTGTTCTCGGCCGGTAAGTACGCCGCCAAGGACCTCGCTCCGGCAATCGCCGCGGCGGGCGCGATCGTGATCGACAACTCGTCAGCGTGGCGCATGGACCCCGACGTCCCGTTGGTGGTCGCCGATGTGAACGACCACGAGCTCGACAACATCCCGAAGGGCATCGTCGCCAATCCGAACTGCACGACGATGGCGTTCATGGCGGTGCTGGCTCCGCTGCACCGCGAAGCCGCACTCCGCCGCATCATCGTGGACACGTACCAAGCCGTCTCGGGTGCCGGTGGCGTCGGCGTCGACGAGCTCGACGAGCAACAACGCAAGGTGAGCGATCGCGCGGCGGCATTGACCTTCGACGGTCGGGCGGTCGAGTTTCCCGCCGCGCAGAGCTTCCCCACGACGATCGCGTTCAACATCGTTCCTCTCGCGGGATCCATCGTCGACGACGGCCGAGGCGAGACGGACGAAGAGCAGAAGATGCGCAACGAGAGTCGCAAGATCCTCGACATCGCCGATCTGGCCGTGGCCGTCACGTGCGTGCGGGTACCGGTGTTCACCGGTCACTCGATGGCCATCCATGCCGAGTTCGCACGACCGCTTGATCCCGATCGAGCCACGGAGCTCCTGCAGAACTCGCCCGGCGTCGAGGTGGTCGATCTACCAACCCCGTTGCTCGCGGCCGGGGCCGATCCCTCCTACGTCGGACGGATCCGTCGCGACGACACCGTCGATGGCGGCCGCGGTCTGTCGCTGTTCGTGTCGAGCGACAACCTCCGCAAGGGTGCCGCGCTCAACGCGGTCCAGATCGCCGAGCGTCTTCCCGGCCTCAACTAGCAGGTGCACGGAACGTTGCCGCAACGCGGACAGCCGTTCGCATAACGAGACGCCGCGTCGGCCAGCGACAGCCCGAGCTGATCGGCGAGCGACGCCAGCCACGCCAGCACGTCCGCGAGCTCCTCCAGCTGCTGCGCGGCTGTGCCCTTGCGGATTGCCTGCGCCAGCTCACCGACTTCTTCGGTGAGCCACGCCACCGATGCGGCGATCCCGCGAGCCCGATCCCGCTCGCCGTAGGTGTCGCGCATGAGCTGCTGGAAGCGGTCGAGGTCCATAATCGGCTCATCTTTGCGAATCGGCAGGAGGCCGGCCGCCAGTTGGCGGCACATCTCAGCGACCTGGCGGGACTCCCCGGTGTCGTCGTCCTCGGCCTGCCCCGCGGGGGTGTGCCCGTCGCGTACGAGGTCGCCAGTGCGATCGGTGCGCCCCTCGATGTGTTCGTCGTGCGCAAACTTGGCGCCCCGAGTCAGCCGGAGCTGGCCCTTGGCGCCGTTGCCAGCGGCGGCACGGTCGTCGTGAACGACGAGATCGTTCGTCAACTGGGGGTGGATCGTGTTCGGCTCGAGGCCATCGTCGCGTCGGAGGCGTCCGTCGTCGACGAACGCGAGCGCGCCTATCGCGGCGAGCGGGCACCACTGCCGCTCGAGGGACGTGTCGCCGTTGTTGTCGACGACGGACTCGCGACCGGAGCCACCATGCGTGCCGCGCTGGCGGCGTTGCGCCACCGGAACGTGGAATCGCTCGTGGTTGCGGCGCCGGTCGCGCCCCCAGATGTCGTCGCGATGTTGCGCCGCGAGGCCGATCGTGTCGTGGTGCTCTCGTCGCCCGAGAACTTTGTCGCGGTCGGGGCCTGGTACGACGACTTCCGTCAGGTCACCGACGACCAGGTCCGGAATCTGGTGCTGTGATCAGGCGGGCGATCACGTCGGCCGCGATGTTGCGACCGGTGAGCAGGACGGCGGTCGCACCGTCGATCGCCACGCGGTGCTGAAGGAGTGCGGCAACACCGACAGCACCGGACCCCTCGACGAGGAGCCCGTGTTCGCGCACGAGGAACCTGATGGCGTCGATGATCTCGTCTTCGGTGACCGTCACGATGTCGGCGACATGACGGCGAACGAGATCGATGGTGACCGAGCCCGGCTCGAGGTTTCCGGCCAGCCCATCGGCCAGCGTCGGCTCGACCACGATTTCCGTTGCACCGTCGCCCTCGAGGGCGGCGAGCATCGCGGGCGACGCGGATGCTTCGACGCCGATGACGCGAATGTCGGGTCGTCGCGTCGCGGCCAGCGCGATTCCGGAGATCAGCCCGCCGCCGCCGATGGGCACGATGATCGTGCGCAGGTTTGGCACCTGATCGAACAGCTCGAGGGCGATGGTGCCCTGCCCCGCGATCGTGTCGGGATCGTTGTAGGGCGAGACGAATGTTGCTCCGGCATCCGCAAGCGACAGCGCGTGCGCCTCAGCCTCGTCGTAGCTCGAACCCGTGGCGAGCAGCGTGACATCGAAGCATTCGAGCGCGGCTCGCTTCGGGGCCGAGGCATTCTCGGGTACGACGACGGTCGCAGTTGCGCCGTAGGCCGTAGCCGCGAATGCAACGCCCAGACCATGATTTCCGGCCGACGCGGTGACGAGAGGAACCGTGCGGTCATGGGCCATCGCCTTGGCGACCGCCACCAACGCGCCTCGTACCTTGAACGAGCCGGTGGGTTGCACCGTCTCGAGTTTGAGGACGACGTTCGGGCCAAGCGCAGGACTGCGCACGATCGGTGTTGGCGCGAGGTGGCGGCCGATCACGCGTCGAGCGTCGACGACTTCCTCCGCCGTCGGCGTCCGAACGATTCGCACCGACGCATTGTCGCCGGAGGAGCCGGCGCGCGCTTTTGGGTCAGAAGGTGAGGACCTGATCTCGGTCGCGCAGGTCGACCGTGTTCTCGTCGATGGCGCCCGCATCGAGTCGACGAAGGGCCGCGACGTGCTCTTGCTCAGTGGCCAGCGCGCGCTTGGCGTCGAGCCGCATCCTCCGCCTCCGAACCGCGCCATCGCGGAGCAGCAACAACGCCAGCGCCGCGACGAGCCCGGTCACCACGCCAGCCGTGAACAGCATGGCGAGGCTGGTGGCGTAGCCCTGACCAAAGGCTTCGATGTCGATCGCGACGCGGTTTTGCGCAACGAGATCAATTCCGAGCACGCCGGCCGCAGCGAGTAGCACGAAGCCCATGAGCACCATGACGTCTCCCGAGTTGTCTGGGGCCCGCGCGGTGCCAAGAACGTACCCGCGGGCCGCCGGGGATACCCCCGAGAAGTTCAGGGTCATTCCCGATGGCGGTCGCCCCGCCCAGAACGGATGATCGGGTCGTGTCAGAGACCCGGGTGTGGTGGCCGCGTCTCATGGTCGAGCTGGTGGTCTTCGGTCGAAGCGAGACGGCGTGGGCGCCAGACGACCTGCCCGGTGCAGCCCGGGCCAGCGGCAGTCGGTGGACGCGTCGTGTAGACACCGCGGGTGGCAACTGCGACCGCTCTTGTGCTCGAGGCTCCTCGGAAACTCGTGTCGCGCGAGCTGGCCCTCCCGACGATCGGGGACGACGACGGTCTGCTGCGCATTGAGGCCTGCGGGCTGTGCGGGACGGATCACGAGCAGTACACGGGTCACGTGCCGGCGGGCTTCGCGTTCATCCCCGGACACGAGTCCGTCGGCGTGATCGAGGAGATCGGCGATCGAGCGGCGGAGCGATGGGGCGTGAAGGCGGGCGATCGAGTGGCGGTCGAGGTCTTCCAGTCGTGTCGTGAATGCGATGAATGCCTCGCCGGTCTCTACCGCCGTTGCGTCCGTCATGGAATGGGTGACATGTACGGCTTCGTCGACGTCACGAGGCCTCCGGGTTTGTGGGGTGGCTACGCGGCCTATCAGTACCTCGCGCCCGACTCGATGTTGCTCCCGCTCCCCGCCAACCTCGACCCCGTGCACGCGACCCTGTTCAACCCGCTGGGCGCGGGCATCCGTTGGACCACCACGGTCGGCGGCGCAGGTGAAGGCGACATTGTGGTGGTGCTCGGCCCTGGCGTGCGGGGCTTGTCCGCGTGCGTTGCGGCGAAGGAGGCTGGTGCGGCGTTCGTGGCCATCACGGGCGTCGGGCCCCGTGGCCGTGCACGTCTCGCGCTGGCGTCACGGTTCGGCGCCGACCTCGCGATCGACGTCTCGGTGGAGAGCCCTGCCAAGGCGCTGCGCGCCGCGACCGGTGGGCGACTCGCCGATGTCGTCGTCGACGTCACCGCAAAAGCGCCAGAAGCGCTCGGCCAGGCGGTGTCGCTGGCTCGGACGGGGGGGACGGTCGTGCTGGCCGGCATCCGCGCGTCGTCGGACACGCCTGGTTTCATGCCAGACCACGTCGTCTACAAAGAGCTGCACCTCGTCGGAGTCCTCGGCGTCGACGTCACTGCGTATCGCGCCGCGATCGAGTTGTTGACCTCTGGCCGGTGGCCGTTCGAGGAGTTGCCGCGACGAAGCGCCGGGTTCGACGACGCAGAGATGCTGTTGCAGACAATGGCCGGCGACATCGACGTAGAGCCTCCCGTGCACGCCGTCTTCGTGCCGTAAGCAGCCCGCGAAAAACGCAGTCACCAGCTGTCGATGAACGGGCGCTTCTTGCTCTCTCGCGGAAGCAACGGGGGAGCAGCGCGGAGGGCGTTGACGATGCGGCGGCGCGAATCGACCGGATCGATCACGTCGTCGATCTCGAAGTACGTCGCGGTGTTGAGCGCCTTGCCCGCCTCGTAGGCCCGCGCGACCAACCGCTGGTACTCCGCCTCCCGCGCGTCGGGATCCTCGATCGCATCGAGCTCGCGTCGGTAGCCGAGCTGGACCGCCCCTTCGAGTCCCATGCCGCCGAACTCACCGGTTGGCCACGCAACCGTGAAGATCGGCGCGCGGAAGCTGCCACCCGCCATCGACTGCGCGCCGAGGCCATATCCCTTGCGCAGCACGATCGTGAAGAACGGCACGGTCATGCTGGCGGCGACGACGAACATCCGGCTGAAGTGACGGACCTGCGCGGTCTTCTCGGCCTCCGGTCCCACCATGAAGCCCGGCGTGTCGCAGAGAAACAGGATCGGAAGGTCGAACGCATCACACAACTGCATGAAGCGGGCGGCCTTGTCGGCACCGTCACTGTCGATGGCGCCGCCGAGGTGTACGGGGTTGTTGGCGATGATGCCGAGTGGCCGCCCCTCGATGCGGACGAGCGCGGTGACGATTCCCACGCCGAACTGCGGCCGCAGTTCGAGCACCGAACCGGTGTCGCACATGGTGTCGATCACGGTGTGCACGTCGTACACGCGTAAACGGTTCTCTGGAATGGCCGAGCGCAGCAACCGTTGATCGGCGCAGTCCCACGAAGCCGTCGCGCCCTGGAAATACGACAGGTACTGCTTGGCCACCCTCACGGCCTCGACGGCCTCGGCCGCCGTG
>JBEEGD010000514.1:0-8478 GCA_041166685.1 Acidimicrobiaceae bacterium
AAGCTCCGGGCTTCGCCCTCCCGGAACACGACCGACAGTAACGCTCATCGTGGCCAATGGCCACTTTCTGCGTTATTCGCCTCAAAGGGACAGAGGTCCTGCTTTCGCCTTCGACGTACTGTGCGCGGATGTTGTTCGAGCAGCGCTTCTGGGCGCTGATCGCCGACGGGTCGGTCACGCTGACGTTCCGGCGTTGGCGTCGATGCCAAGCGGTGGCCGGCCGCCGCTACCGCACCCCGGGAGGGATCATCGAGGTCGAACGCGTCGACGTCGTGGTGGCGGAAAAGATCACGGACCGGGAGGCGCGCCAGTCGGGCTATCCGTCCGCGGCCGAGGCGGTCGCCGCCTTCCGCGGCGACCCGTCGTCGCCGATCTATCGCGTGCAGTTCCACGCGGTCGCCGGCCCCGACCCTCGGTCCGAGCTGGCCGCCACCGCCGACCTCACCCCCGACGACCTCGCGGAAATCGGTCGCCGCCTCGACCGCCTTGACCGCGCCAGCTCCTCCGGGCCATGGACGCGCCCGGTGCTCGAGGCCATCGCCGCCCGCCCGGCCACCCGAGCGGCGGACCTTGCGGCCGGTTTCGGCCGCGAGACGCAGCCGTTCAAAATCGACGTCCGCAAGCTGAAGAACCTGGGGCTCACGATCAGCCTCGAGCGGGGCTACCGGCTCTCGCCCCGGGGCGAGAGTTTCGTCAGAGCCCGCTCCAACCGGCGCACGCCCTCCAAGAGCTGTTCAGGCGGAGTCGTCGCGAACGACAACCGGAGCGACTGGCGGTAGTCGCCTTCGACCGCGAACGCTTGCCCGGGTACGTAGGCCACTCCCTGCTCGACCGCTGCCGGCAGTAGCTCCTGGGTGTCGATGGAGTCCGCGAGGCGTCCCCAGACGAACATGCCGCCCTGGGGTGGGTCGAACTCGAACCGATCGCCGAGCTCTGCGCGCAAGGCGTCCACCAGGGTCGCGCACCGCTCCCGATAGAGCGGGCGCAGGCGATCGACCTGCGAGGTCATGAAGCCAGGAGTGGTCACCACCCGATGGATCGCTCGCTGCGAGAGGGTCGAGGTGTGCAGGTCGAGCGCTTGCTTCAGCACCACCATGGCCTCAGCGAGCGGCCGAGGGGCGATCGAGTACCCGATGCGCAAGCCTGGGCACACGATCTTCGAAACGGTGCCAAGCGTGACCGCTCGATCGGTGAACGAGCGCATCGGCGGAAGGGCGTCACCGGCCCACCGCAGTTCGCCGTAGGGATCGTCCTCGACGATCACAAAGCCATAGTGATCGGCCATCTCGGCGAGGACGATGCGTCGCTGGAGCGAGAGCGTGGCACCGGTCGGGTTGTCGAAGTTGGCCACGAGGTACACGAGTGCCGGTCGCGCACCAGCGCGGAGCCGGTCAGCGAAGGCATCGACCCGCAGCCCGTCGACGTCGCTCGCGACGGGTGCGAGCCGCGCTCCGGCCAGGCGAAACACCTGGAGGGCCCCGACATAGGCGGGGTCGGCGAGGACGACGGTCGCGCCTGGTTCGACCAGGGCGCGGACGACCAGATCGAGCGCCTGTTGCGACCCGTGAGTGATGAGGACCTGATCCTGCTCGGCTCCGTGCCGCTCCGCGACCCACTGTCGAAGCGGCCCGAAGCCCTCGGTCGTGGAGTACTGCAACGCCCCGGGGTCGGTGGCGATGATGTCGGCGAATGCGTCAGCGAGCGCGGCCGCAGGGAACGTCTCGGCCGCGGGGAGACCCCCGGCGAGCGAGATCACGTCTCCCCGGTCCACGACCTCGAGCAGGTCACGGATGGCGGATGAGTCGATGCGCCCGGCCGCACCG
Source organism: Acidimicrobiaceae bacterium (assembly GCA_041166685.1). GTDB lineage: Bacteria > Actinomycetota > Acidimicrobiia > Acidimicrobiales > JACDCH01 > DASUCS01. The sequence goes on from JBEEGD010000514.1 coordinate 1,824, forward strand.
GTCAATCGGATCGGAACGGCGCTCTCGACTGCCATCGTCGAACCGTGACATAAAGTGGCCCATGACGAGAAGGGCCAATTCTCGACAAGTGGACCGGCCCGGCGACGCGGTCGCGCGACTGGTCGACGCCGTTGGCGACTGGTCGCTCGGATCCGCGCCGCTCTTCCGGCAACTGGCGCGCGCCATCGCCGGCGCCATCGAACGCGGGGAGTTCGGTCGCGGCACTCGGTTGCTGCCCGAGCGAGCGCTCGCCGCCGCGATGGTGGTGAGCCGCGGGACGGCAGTCGCCGCCTACGACGTCCTGGTGGCCGACGGCTTGGTCGAGCGACGCCAGGGCAGCGGCACCTACGTCCTCGGTGCCGGCGTGCTCGGATTACCACCCGGCCGGGAGGGCTCGGCGCTGGTGCACCGGCTCGTGGAGCTCAGCGCAGGCCCGAGCGGCCGCCTGAGCGGGCAGGCGCCATCAACAATCATTGATCTGTCGATTTCCGTGTTGCACGACGCCTCGGCCATGCCGGCGGTCTCGTTGGTCGCAAGCGAGCTGGGCGCCGTCCATCCCGATACCGGTTACAGCCCGTGGGGACTCACCGGGCTGCGCGAACGCATCGCGACCCACATGACCGGTTGGGAATTGCCGAGCCACGCCGACGAGATCGTCATCACGACCGGCGCGCAGCAGGCAATCAGTGCGGCGGCCACATGCTGGCTGCGACCGGGCGACACCGTGGTGGTGGAGGATCCCACGTACCCCGGAGCGGTGGCGGCGTTCGGCCAGGCCGGAGCGCGACTGCGGGGTGTGGCCGTTGATCGCTCCGGGGTGCGCGTCGACGAGTTGGCCTCGGCCCTTGCCGACCGGCCGGCGCTCGTCTATTTGCAGTCGACCTTGCACAGTCCGACCGGCGCGATCCTCAGCGACGCTCGGCGGCGACGGATCGCCGAGCTGATCACCGACGCGCGGGTGCCGCTCGTCGAGGATCTCGCATTGGCCGACCTCACGTGGGCACCCGCGCCCCCGCCGATCGCGTCGCACTGCGGGGACGCGTCGGTGGCGGTGGTCGGTTCGCTCAGCAAGCTGTTCTGGGGCGGGCTGCGTCTCGGTTGGGTCCGGGCACCCGCGCCGCTCGCCATCCGATTCGCCAACGTGAAGGCAACGCAGGATCTCGGATCATCCGCGGTGAGCCAGGTGTTGGCGGAGCGATTGCTGCAGTCGTTGGCCAGCCCCTCGGGTGCGAAGTACGTGGCGCGCCTGCACACGCAGTTGCGCTCGCGCTACGAGACGCTCGCGGCCGGGTTGCGCACGAACCTTTCGACCTGGACGTGGGACCCGCCGTCGGGTGGTCTCTCGATCTGGGTGAAGCTCCCCACCCCGACGGCCGAGGCATTCGCACAGACCGCGCTCCGCCATGGCGTGGCGGTGGCCACCGCCGCCGCGCTGTCGCCGTCGAGCCAACATGGCGATCGGCTGCGGCTTTCCTTCAGCGGGCCTCCCGAGGTGCTGCAAGAGGGAGTGAAACGACTGGCCTCGGCCTGGTCGCACTACCGCTGACCTGGGGTTTCCCGATCAGGGTGGAATCGTGAGTGTCGTGTCGACGTACAGCAGGCTCGGGTTGCGGGGCTGAGGCAGCTGCGCCCGGTTGGCCTCGATGAGCGCTCGCCAGGTCGCGTCGATTTCGCGCACGGTGGCGTCGCGGCCGAGACGCTGATCGGTGATCGACACGGCAATGCTCCAAAAGCTCTCGCCCGGCTTCACCACCCACGCGGTGGGCACCGCGGCTGCGGGCGGCGGCGTGGTGTCCATCGTCGACGCCGGAGGACCGGGAGGCGCGGTCGTCGTCGTCGGTGTGGTCGTGCTCGTCGTGGTCGGCGCAACCGTCGTGGTCGGCGCCGTGGTCGTCGTCGTCGTGGTCGGCGCGGCCGTCGTGGGCGGAGCCGTGGTGGTGATTGGCGCGGTCGTGGTTGGCGCGATCGTCGTCGTCGATTCAGAGAGTGCGGTTGCTACGACGGGGCCAATCACCCCCGTCGTGGTCGTCGGCGCGGGCGACGAGGCTTTCGCTCCGCCCGCAACAGGGTCGCCACCGCCGCACGCGGTCAGCACCGTTGCGAGCACACCTGCGCCGATGATCCAGCGCAGTGTCCGCGTCACGGCGTGACCGTACTCCTGATGCGACGCATGCACCGAGGGAAGATTCGACGTCGCGGGCGGGTTTCGCATGCGGGCCACAGTGCGTCAATGTTCATTGATTGTTGAACCTCTAGGTCTTGCTGAGGACGAGCAAGAACTCGAGGTCACCGTTGTTGCCCACCCTTGCCGGGCCACCCGAAGGGTTGTCGATGGCATAGTCGGAGAACGTGATCGGGATCGTGCCGTTCACTTCGAGCTGTGCACCGTTGCGGCGAGCCTTCAGGGCGAACGTGATGTCCCTCGTCGTGCCGTGCAGCGTCAGCTTGCCGGTGGCTTGGACGGTGACCTCGACCAGGTTGTCAGGGATCGACGCCAGCGCGATCGGCGACGAGAGCTCGAACGTGGCCGTCGGGAACTGCGACGTGTTCATGATCCGGCTCCGGAACTGGCCGTCGCGCTGGCTCTCGCCGCTCGAGAACTTGGTCATGTCGACCGTGAACGAGGCCGAGGTCACGGTGGTACCGCCGATGACCAGCTTTCCCGTCACCGCCGTCGCGGCCGCAGTGGCCTCGTTGTCCTGGCCATTCAAGACCTCCTGGACCCGGTACTGCACCTTGCTCCCTGTGGTGGCAGACCACGACCCGTCGATTGCGCCGGCGGCGGTCGCCGAGGCGTCACCCGCCGCGGCGGACGCCTGACCAGCCGGCGGACTCGAGAACACCAGCTTGGGCGCGGGGTCGGGCGCGATGAAGTGGATGTAGACGTACGTGCCGCCGACGACCAGCACGATGGCCAACGCCGGAATGATGAGCAGCAGCCATTTCCAGCGCTGCTTGAGTACCTGGGTGAATGACATCTCCACGAACTATCACAGCCGACACACATCCAACTCTCAGCGATGTCCGACACGCTGTGCTCCATGAACGACGAAACGAACAGCACGATCGGACGGCGTCGGGCGCTGGGAGTGCTCGGGGCCCTCGGGGCGGGAGCCGTTGCGACGGCATGTGGAGCGTCGTCGAAGTCGACAGCGGCATCGACGACCTCGACCACATCGAACCCCTCGAGCTCGTCAGCGGCATCGTCGCCGTTGGCGTCATGTGTGACCCTGACCCCTGAGGTCACCGAAGGTCCGTTCTACCTCGACCTCAACGACGTGCGCCGTGACATCACCGAGGGCCGGCCGGGCGCGCCGCTCGACCTGAAGATCTCCGTCATCGACGCCACGAAGTGCACGCCGATCGAGGGCGCGGCGGTCGATATTTGGCACTGCGACGCGTCAGGCGTCTACTCCGGATTTGGGCAGGGCGGCCAAACCACGTTCCTGCGCGGCACGCAGCTGACGGATGCAAGCGGGGTCGCTCAGTTCGCGACGATCTTCCCCGGCTTCTACCAAGGTCGGGCCGTGCACATTCACATGAAGGTGCACGCGGGCGGATCCGTGGTGCACACCGGTCAGCTCTTCTTCGACCCGACCGTCACCAAAGCCGTGTTCCAAAGCGCGCCGTACAGCTCGCGCGGCACCACGCCCGACACTCCGAACACCGGTGACAGCATTTTCACCCAGGCTGGTGCAGCGTCCGCAGTCGTCGACACCGCCACCAGCGAAAGCGGCTACGCCGGACAGATCACCGTGGCGGTCAGGCCGTGAGCTCGCAGCTCGTCTTCCCGGCAATGGGGACCGATGCCCACGTCATCGTCGTGGGCGGATGCGAACAGTTGGCAGACGAAGCCCGCCGACGGATTTTCGACCTCGAGCGACGGTGGAGCCGGTTCCTACCGGACAGCGAGGTGAGCTTCCTCAACGATCACGCGGGAGAGGAGGTGCGCTTGTCCAGCGACACCGTTGCGCTCGTGGCACGCGCCATCGAGGCGTGGCGCCTCACCGGCGGTGCCTTCGACCCCACGGTGCTCGGCGACGTGATCAGAGCGGGCTACGACCGCACCTTTGACGAGCTCGCCCTCACGCCGGGCCCGAGTGCGCTGGTCGTCGGCTGCACCGACATCGAGATCGACGGGTGCGCCGTTCGCCTTCCGCGAGGGACGGGCTTCGACCCCGGTGGTATCGGCAAAGGCCTCGCGGCCGACATCGTGGCCGGTGAGGTCATGGCCGCGGGCGCCGACGGTGTGTGCATCAACCTGGGCGGAGATCTCCATGTACTGGGAGAAGCCCCCGAAGGCGGCTGGACGATCGCGGTCGAGCATCCCGCGTTCGACGAGCCGATCACGGTGATCGGCCTCGAGTACGGGGCGGTCGCGACGTCGACCACGTTGAAGCGGCAATGGCGCGTTGAAGGCCAGCTGCGCCACCACCTCATCGACCCGCATACCGGATTGCCGTCGAGCACTGACCTGACGCTCGCCACCGTGATCGCGGGGCAAGCCTGGGTGGCCGAGGTGTTGGCGACGGCGGTCCTGCTACGGGGCTCGGCCCGCGCGTTCGATCTCCTGAATGAGCACACCGCCGCGCTCGTCGTCGACGATCACGGTCGCGTCTCGAGGTCGACCGGCTTCGACGCGTACGCGGGCGCACTGGTGTGAGCGCGGGCGGCTCCGACCAACTCTGGTGGTATCTCGCGCGGTCTGGAGGCGTGGCGGCTTGGGCCATGCTCGCCTTCAGCGTGTTGTGGGGCCTGGTGTTGAGCACAAAGGTGTTCGGCTCGCGGCCGCGACCGAACTGGGTTCTCGATCTCCATCGGTTCGTAGGTGGCGCGGCCGTGATCTTCACGGGCATCCACGTCCTGTCGCTGGTACTCGACTCGTACATCGAGTTCGGCCTACGGGAGATCTTCGTACCGTTCACGAGCAGCTACCGCCCCGCCGCGGTGGCCTGGGGCGTGATCGCTCTCTACCTGGTGCTCGCGGTCGAGATCACCTCATTGCTCCGCAAACGACTGTCGAAGCGAGCGTGGCGGGCCACGCACTACCTGAGCTTCCCACTCTTCATCTTGGCGACAGCCCATGGCGTGACCGCGGGCACGGACAAGGACACGTTTCTGCTGCGGGCCGCGTTCATCGGTGTGACGGCGGCCGTTGGCGGGCTCACCGCCGCACGCGCCGCTCAGGCAGCAGACACTCAGCACGTTCCCAGCGTGCTCTGAGGTCTGAGCTCGATGATCGACCCCATGGCGAAGAAGCGACGACGACCGCATCCCGCACGGAAGGCCCGACGCATCACTGGCGCGACCGGCGCGTCGGGGATGCTCGTCATGACCGGGTGGCTCGCGTTGAGCGCGTCGGCCGCACCGTCGGCCACGGCCCCAACGACCACTGCGGCCAAGGCGGCCACCGCGAGCACGACAACGACGACCGTTACCCGAACCACTTCGCAATCGACCGCTACGGCGAAGGCCGCGACGACCGCGAAGAAGGCAACGACCGTGACCAAAGGCAGTTAGCGCAGCCGACGCAAAAGGCGCCGGGCTCCATAGCATGCCGCTCATGTCAGAGGTCAAGGACTGGAACACGGCCGTCATCGAGGAGTTCCGAGCCAACGACGGCAACGTCGGTGGGAACTTCAAGGGAGCTCCGCTCCTGCTCTTGCACAGCAAGGGCGCGAAGACCGGCCAAGAGCGCGTCAACCCGATGATGTACCAGAAGGTCGGCGACGACTACGCCGTGTTCGCCTCGAAGGGTGGTATGCCGACGAATCCGGACTGGTACCACAACCTCGTGGCCAATCCCGAGGCCACTGTCGAGGTCGGCACCGAGACCATTCCGGTCATCGCCCGAGTCGCGGAGGGCGACGAGCGTGAGCGCATCTGGTCGAAGCAGAAATCCGACTACTCGGGTTTCGCCGACTACGAGGGCAAGACGACGCGGCAGATTCCCGTCGTCATCCTCACGCCGATCAAGAACTGAGCGTCAGCCCGGCGCTCCCGCGATCAGCTGCACCGTTGCCGTGTGGTGCTGCCCGCTGCCGTCGATCCACCCGATGCTGACCCTGTCACCCGGGTGGTACGCGGCGAGCGCACCGTGCAAATCGGCTGACGTCGAGATCGGGGCGCCGGCAACTGACACGATCACGTCGCCCGCGGTCATCCCCGCTGCATCTGCGGGGCTTCCTGGTTGCACTGCGACCACCACCGCTTGCTGGCCCTGCTGAACCTGCACGCCGAGCAAGGCGCGGTCGCCGATGTGCACCTTCGTAGAGCTCTGGCCCGCTTGGATCTGACGGGCGATGTCGAGGGCGGTGTTGATCGGAATGGCGTAGCCGTCGCTCCGATTCGGCCGGTTGGTGGCGGAGGCCGCCGCATTCATCCCGACCACCTGTCCGGAGGTGTTCACGAGCGGACCGCCGGAGTCTCCGGGCAGGAGACGGGCGCTGATCTCGAGCAGTCCGCTGAGGACCTGGGAGGCGCCGTTGCCGTCGCCGGCCGTGATCGTCTGGTCGAGCGCAGTGACCGATCCTTCACTGACCGCAGGCGCACCGCCTTTGCCGAGCGCGTTGCCGAGCGTCACGATCCGATCGCCCACCGCGACCGTCGATGAGTCGCCGACGCTGATCGTCGGCAAATTTGATGCGCCCTGCAT
>JBEEGD010000515.1:0-5978 GCA_041166685.1 Acidimicrobiaceae bacterium
TTGCGTACATAGCGGTCCTCGTAGACGCCGTATGCCTTGTTCCACGTCTGACTCTCGCGATCGTGGCGGATCTCACACATGAAGATCCGACCGTTGGCTCGGTCGTCGCGGTCGAGCTCGACGACCGTGTTCAGGATGACGAAGGTGAAGTAGTCGAAGCGTTCGATGGCACCCGACACGAAGGTCCCGAACGCGTCCGGTCCCTCGAAGGTCCTGACCGGTCCGGTCACGACATCCACGTGCACGGTGGTGTCGGGCCGGAATACGTCGTGAAGTTCCGGCCAGGCCCGCCGCGTGATGATGTCGGCGTACGTCGACTGCAGGCGCCACAGCGCCACAACGTCGTCGGTCTCGTTCGTCATCGTCGCCTCCGTTCAGGTCTGCCACGCGTGGGTGTCCGCGAGCGTTTGAAGGCGGTCGCCGGTGGCGTCGTCGCAGAGCGCGCCTTGAATGCCGGCTCGAAACGCGGTTTCGGCATCGCAGCCCAAAGCCGCGGCAGCGTCGTAGTCGTACGTGAGGTTCGTGTCGAAAAGTGCGGGATCATCGGTGCTGATCGAGCACGCCACCCCGGCGGCGAGAAGCGTGGACAATGGATGCGCCTCGAGCGACACGACGGCGCCGGTGCGGAGGTTGGAAACCGGACAGACGTCGCACACGATGCCGCGGTCGGCGAGTTCCTGCAGCAGGTCCGCGTCGTCGACCGCACGGATTCCGTGGCGCAGCCGATCCGCGCCCAGCGCGTCGAGCGCACCCCGAATCGACGCAACCCCGGCGACTTCGCCCGCATGCGGAACCGAGCCGAGCCCTCCGTCCCTGGCGAGTCGGAAGGCGGGCTCGAACGGTTCAGGTGGAAACTGCTGTTCGAGGCCACCGAGACCGAGGCCGACGACGCCGCGGTCGCGATATTTGACGGCGTAACGGGCGGTTTCCATTGCCTGTTCGAGCGCAAAGCCGCGAGGAATGTCGGGCGTCAGTCGCACGGTCACACCCGTCTCGCGTTCCGCGAGTTCGGCGCCATCGCAGAAGCCGCTGAAGACCTGATCCCACGACGCGCCACCCCTTACGCGCTCGGCGGGCGTGAAGATCCCTTCGATGTAGACCGCTCCATGCGCAGCGGCCTCCCGCGCGTACTCGACCACGATCTCGCGGAAATCGGCTTCTGTGCGGATCGCCACGGTGGTCATGACCCACATCTCGATGAAGTGGTCGAAGTCGCGGAACGTATACAGCTTCGCCAGGTCTTCCTCGGTGCGTGCGGGCAACGACACGCCGTTCCGGTTGGCGATGTCGAGGAGAGCGTGTGGCCGGACGGTGCCTTCGAGATGCACATGGAGCTCGATCTTCGGCTCTGGATTCGGCGCCACGTCGCGTGAGGCAGTCACCGTTCGTCGCTTTCCATAGATCGAGAATGTACGACGCCCGTCTCGTCCGCTTGAAGTTGGTACGCGCTCGCGGAGTCCGCCGAGGTTCACCACCAACGCGGGTTTGCACGGCGCAGCCCACGGGCATCCTCGGTGCGACACTTTCCATCCACGCTGGAGTAGTTCCTGATGCGTCGTCATGTCGTGTTCATCGCGGTCGCCCTCGCGGCCGTCATCGGACCCGCTCCCTTTGCAGGCGCCGACGGTGGCCATCCAACCAACTCGGTGTCGGTACAGAACACGGTTGACGGTGCGATTCGCACCAAGGCCAAGACGAAGGTCGCGGAAGATTACGGGCCGACGATCGCTCCAGAGAACTCGGCGTTTGCGTACGCGAGCTGCACCGATTGCCGCACGGTCGCCGTCGCAGTGCAAGTAATCCTCGTGGTCGGCCCTGTGCATGACGCCCGGCCCGCGAACTCGGCGGTCGCAGTGAACTACATGTGTCTGCGATGCGAGACCTTCGCGTATGCCAACCAGGTACTGATTCCTGTCGAGCACGACCTCGAGTTGAGCGACGAGGCGGAGGAACAGATCGCGCAGCTTCGCGGGCGCATCGCCGCGATTTCGGCATCTTCCGAGACGTTCGACGAGATGTCCGCCGAGCTCAACGCACTGACGCAACAACTCGTCAATGTGATCCAAGACGACATCCGCACGCAGACGTGGACGGGCGACGAGGATCATCAGATGAGCCAGCAGCAAGCCGCCTAACACGCACCAAACTCGAGTAGGGCAAAGCCGATCGGCGACACGCGTCTGCTCGACAGTGTGCCTGGGTGAAAGAATGCGGCGTGGCGCCGGCGGTGAAGAACCTGCCTTCGGGAATCGTCACTTTCGTGTTCACCGACATGGAGGGGTCCACCCGGCTGTTGCGGAGGCTGGGGGACCGTTATGCCGAGGTGCTCGATCGGCATCGTGCCGTGCTTCGCGACGCGTGGGACGCCAACGGGGGAAGCGAGGTCAGCTCCTCCGGAGATTCGGTATTCGTGGCATTCGACGACGCGGCCGCGGCCGCACGGGCGTGTGCGGACGCGCAACGTCAGCTTGCCGTCGAGCCCTGGCCGGATGACGCGCCTGTGCGCGTCCGGATGGGCGTGCACACCGGGCTCGCTGCGCCCCGCCAGGACGACTACGTCGCGCTCGCGGTTCACCAGACGGCCCGGGTGATGGCGGCGGCGAATGGGGGACAGGTCCTCCTCTCGAGCGACACCGCGTTGCAGATGGCGCCGATCGACGATTTCGATGTGCTGTCCCTCGGTCGCTTCCGGCTGCGGGACTTCGAAGACGACGTGCACCTCTTCACGCTGGCCGGTCCGGGCTTGCCCGGTGATCTTCCGCCCGTCAGAGCAGTGCCAGCTGACGGCCACAATCTCGTGTTGCCACCGACGCGGTTCGTCGGACGCCTGGACGAGGTCGACGGTGTGGTCGAGTTGGTCCAACCGCGGCGACTGCTCACGCTCACGGGTCCCGGCGGGGCCGGCAAGACGCGGTTGGCCGCTGAAGCCGGGCTCCGATTGGCCGCGACGTGGCCTGATGGTGTGTGGCTGGTCGACCTCGCTCCGGTTCAGGATCCGTCGCAGGTTGGACCCGCAGTTGCCGCCGCCATCGGAGCGACCGCATCCGGCGATGATGCCTGGACCGACGTGATCGAGCACCTGCGCGCACGGAAGGCCGTCGTACTGCTCGACAGCTGCGAACACCTTGCCAGCGCGTGCGCGGACGCGGTCGAGCGCATCCTCGGATCCTGTGTGGGGTGTGGTGTTGTCGCAACCAGTCGGGAATCACTTGGCGCTCGGAGCGAGTCGGTCTGGCGGGTCAACCCTTTGCCGCTGCTGACCGCCGTCGAGTTGTTCATCGAGCGCGCCCGCCGCGTGCGTCCCGACCTTGTCGTCGACGCCAACGTCGAGGCGACCATCCGCGAAGTCTGCGCCCGCCTGGATGGTCTTCCCCTGGCACTCGAGCTCGCCGCTGCGCGGCTCACGGTGTTGTCACCCTCCGAAGTGCTGGCCGGGCTCGAGGACCGGTTCCGGCTGTTGCGGAGCCGCAACACGGAGGTGCCCGAGCGGCAACGCACGATGAAGGCGCTGTTGGAGTGGAGCGACCGACTCCTGGGCGACGACGAGCGCACCTGCTTGCGTCGACTGGCGTTGTTTGCCGGCGGCTTCTCGCTCGTGGGCGCCGCATCTGCTGTTGCTGACCAAGTGCTCGACGCCGGCGATGTCGCGGAGCTCGTGTTCTCACTGGTCGACAAGTCACTCGTCGTCGCCGATCTGCGCGCTGAGGGCACCCGCTACCGGTTGCTCGAATCGGTCCGATCGTTCGCGCATGATGCACTCGTCGAGCACGGCGAGGCCGAGGCAGTCGCGCGGCGCCTGGCCGCCTGGTACCTCGATCAACTCGGCCCCCGAAAGCGCCATGCCCGCGGTTGGAGCAGTGCGGTCGCGGAGGAGCTCGACAACCTGCGAACCCTCATCTTGCTCGTCGCGTCGGTCGATCAAGAGCCGGCCCAAGAGCTTGCGTACGTCGTCAGCCGCCATCTCGACAGCGCACACGCCTATCGCGATGGCATCCGCGAACTGACGGAGGCGGTCACCGAGTTGCAGGCTGCGACCCCGGCACGCGTGTCGTTGTTGACCTCGTTGGCCGACCTGCACCTGCGGACGGGTGATCTCGCCGGGGCGCAGGGTGCGCTTGATGCCGCCATTGCATTGCACGCGACGGTCGGCGCTCTTCCGGATTGGGACGACGTCGCGATCGACCGCACGAGCGGCGACCTGGCGTGTCGACGCGGCGACAATGCCGCCGCGATCGCGGCTGCCGAGCGCACCCTCGCAGGGGACCTGTCACCACGAGGCCGCGCTCGCATGTGGAGCCAGCTCGGGATCGCCTCGATCGCGATCGGAGATCTCGACAAGGCACGGCGCGCCTTCACCGAAGAGCTCGAGGCGTACCGCGCGTTGGGCGACGAAGGCTTTCAGATCAGCGCCGAGGGGAACCTCGCCGAGGTCGCCCTGCGCACTGGCGACGTTGCCGCGGCCGCCCGCCACCAAGGGGTCTGCCTCGAGCTGGCGATGGAGGTCGGGGCGTCGGTCATGGTCGCCTTCAGCCTGATCGTCGCGGCGCGCATCGGCGCGGGCGACGGTGCGTGGGAGCTCGCCACTCGACTGCACGCGCACGCGGAGTCGATCCTCGACGCGACCGACGTCGCGCTGTATGACGACGACCTCCGGCTGAGCGAGGAGATGCTCGCCGACGCGCGCCGCGCCCTGGGTGAAGCTGGGTTCGAGGCCGAAGTGGCTTCGGGCCGCGCCCTCGACCTGGCGTCAGCCGCTTCGCTCGGCCGCGAGGTGCTGACGGCCAGAACGATCGGTCGGTAGCCTTCCGCCGCCCTCTGACGGGCGCGGCGAACGGAGGTCAGGTGGTCGAGAAGCCGGCGGATTCGAAGCGGGGTTGGGCGGGGCGAGTTGCGTTCTCGGGTGGACACGATGGGTTCGCATTTCGACCGGGTGAGGTTCTCGTCGCAGGAGAGCGTGCGCTCGATGTGGTCGGCCGGCGTTATCCGTTGACATTCGGCGACCCCGAGCCGTTGTTGCGTGACGAAGACGAGACCGGCCCGGTGTTCTTCCGGCTGCGCGGTGACGTCGACCCGCTCGACGTCGCCGAGGAGCTGCGCACCGAGGGTGTGATCGCACAGCCCAATCACGTGCTGTTCGCCCATGGAGACTGCGGCTGCTGTCCGCCGCATCCCGCGGCGCGTTGTGGGCCACAGCTCGCGGGGTCACCGGTGTACGCGTCGCCCGTCTACGCGTCGCCGGTGTACGCGTCCCCCGTCTACGCGTCGCCGGTGTACGCGTCGCCGGTGTATGCCAGCGAGCTGCAAGCGACCGGTCGTCGGAAGAGCAGCGCGAAGCCCGCGCCGGAACCGACGCAGCCGCGACCGGCCTACGGCACCGTGCGCACGCCGCGTGTCGCGATTCTCGACACCGGCATCGCCGGAAGTGCGCAGGGCGGGCTCACCCCGGATCTCCTGGCCTCTGTCACCGCCAGTCCGTCGACGTGGGAGCAGCCCGATGAAGACGGCGACACGTACCTCGATCCCGCGGCCGGACATGGGACCTTCATCGCGGGCCTGATCGAGCAGCTCGCCCCGGGATGCGACCTCACGGTCGAGCTCGTGCTGACGACGTACGGCGATGGCGACGAATTCGCGATCGCACAGTGCATCACGACGCTCGACCCCTCGATCGATCTGCTCAACCTGTCGTTCGGCGGCTACGCCATGGAAGAGATGTTCGCGTTGGCCACGGCGATCCGACGGGTGCGCGCGAACGGCACGGTCGTGGTCGCGTCGGCCGGCAACGACGCGTCGTGCCGGCCAGCGTTTCCCGCGGCGTTCCGAGGGGTCATCGGTGTGGCCGCGCTCGGTCCCCACGGTCCGGCACCCTTCACGAATTACGGCCCGTGGGTCCGTGCCTGTGCGCCCGGCGTCGACCTCGTGAGCTCGTTCTTCCGCAGCTTCGAAGGACCAGATACTGGTGCTCCCGACCCGGACGA
>JBEEGD010000516.1:0-7152 GCA_041166685.1 Acidimicrobiaceae bacterium
AGGCGATCGCGAGTGTGTGCCGCGGCGAGTTTCTCTCCACGGAACAGATCGACCCGCGCCTCACGATCGTGTCGCGCCGGCGCGCCGCGTTCTTCCTCGAAGGTTATGAAGGCCGGTGGATGGTGCCGAACTCGGCCGGTCACGCACGAATGCTGCAGATCGCGGGATTCGAGGTGACTCGCAAGCTGCGTTACAGCGTTCCGTTCGGGCCGGGTCACCCCCCACGCGCGACGGGCTCAGTCCGAACGACCCTCCGAGATCTCGGCAAACGCGTCGTCGGCGGTGCCGCCGACGGCGTGCCTCACTCCGCGGCGCTCTGCGAACGGTCCGCGAACGTCGGCGGTTGATGAGCGCGGACGGGCGGCAGCTCACCTTCGAATCGTTCGATCTCGACGAGCACGTGCTGGCCGGTCGAACCTTGCGCCAGCCGTGACGTACCCCGATCGGTCGTGAGCACGTTGGGGTTGCCGTGCGCGCACAAGGAGTCGGGGACCGACGGGTCGACCGGATCGAACCACGCGCCCGTCGAGAGGTTGACCACGTGATGCCGCACCTCGTCGGTCACGATCGCACCCGCGAGACACGCGCCCCGATCGTTGAACACGCGCACGACATCGCCATCGCTGATGCCGCGTGCGTTCGCGTCGTCGGGGTGGATGCGGATTGGTTCGCGTCCCGCGACCTTCGATGCCTGGCTGTGGCCACCGGCGTCGAGTTGCCCGTGCAGTCGGGGGGTCGGCTGGTTGGCGATGAGATGCAGCGGGAACTGCGCTGCTCGCTCGCTGCCGAGCCACTCGACGGGCTCGAGCCACGCCGGATGTCCAGGACAGTCGTCGTAACCGAACGCGTCGATCGTCGAGGAGAAGAGCTCGATCCGCCCGCTCGGCGTCGCCATCTTGCGACCATCGGGGTCATTGCGGAATCGGTCGAGGAGGCTGTGGTCGTCGGAGTTGGACGGCAGCCGCGTCTCACCGTCTGACCAGAAGTCGGCGAAGGGCGGCACGATGACATCGCGCTCAGCCACGCGGGATCGGAACCGTTCGTAGATGTGCTCGACCCATTCGATGGCCGTGCGCCCTTCAGTGAACTCGTCCCACGCGCCGAGTCGCTTCGACAGCTCCGCGAACGCCTCGTAGTCGTCTCGGGATTCGCCGATCGCGTCGAGGGCCCGTGGCATGGCGATGATGTAGCCGTCATTGCGCCCGCAACCGACGTCGTCGCGCTCCAACGACGCGGTGGTGGGCAGCACGATGTCGGCGTGACGCGCGGTCGCCGTCCAGAACGACTCATGGACGACGATCGTGTCGGGGCGGGCAAACGCGCGCCGCAGCCGGTTGAGGTCCTGGTGATGGTGGAACGGATTGCCGCCGGCCCAGTACACGAGTCGGATGTCCGGCAGACGGAGCGAACGTCCGTCGTAGTCGAGCGTGCCCCCGGGATTCTCGAGCAGGTGGCTGATCTGCGCCACTGGGATGTAGGTGTCGACAGGATTGCGGCCCTGGTCGAACAACGGCAGCGGGTACGGAACTGTCGGCGCGCCGACGTCGGCCATCGACCCGTACCCGTGACCGAAGCCACCACCCGGCAGACCGATCTGGCCGAGCAGCGCGGCCAGCGCGATACCCATCCACACCGGTTGTTCGCCGTGCTGCGTTCGCTGCAACCCCCAGCTCACGGTGACGAGTGTCCGCCGTTCGCTCATGCGCCGAGCGAGTTCCCGGATCGTCGACGCGTCGATGTCGCTGATCGACTCCGCCCACTCGGGGCTCTTCGGTTGGTCGTCTTCCTCGCCGAGCACATAGGCGATGAGTCGGTCGGCGCCGACCGTGTACGTGTCGAGGAACTCTCGGTCGTGACGCCCCTCGGTCACGAGGACATGCGCAAGTGCCAGCATCACCGCGGTGTCGGTAGCGGGCACGACCGGATGCCACGTTGCACTCACGTCGTTCGGCAGATCTGAGCGCAGCGGACTGAACAGCTCGAACGTGAGGCCGCGCTGGCCCGCGGCCGCGAGGCTCGGCGTCAGCGTGTGGCGCGTGACGCCGCCGGGGCTCACCCACGCGTTCTTCACGTTCATTCCACCGAATGCCACCACCAACTCGGTGTGCTCGAGGATCGCCTTCCACGTCGTGGCCCGCCGGAGCACCTCGGCGGCGCCGCCGACGACGTGAGGCAGGATCACTTCGGTCGCGCCGAGCGAGTAGCTGTTCACGGAGGCGGTGTACCCGCCCACGCAGTTCAGAAAGCGGTGCAGCTGTCCCTGCGCATGATGGAATCGCCCGGCGCTGGCCCACCCGTACGAGCCGCCGTAGATCGATTCGTTTCCATGCGTCGTGCGCACGCGTTGCAGTTCGGCGGCGACGAGATCGAGCGCTTCGGCCCAGTCGACTTCGACGAACTCATCGGCCCCGCGCCGTTCATCGGGACCGGGGCCGTTGTCGAGCCAGCCCTTGCGTACGGCCGGCCGGGTGACCCGCGCCGGATGATGGACACCGTCGACGAAGTTGGCCAGCAACGGGGACGGGGCGGGGTCGTCGGGATGACCTTCGACCGAGATGATGTGGTCGTCGTCGACGGTGACGCGGAACGCGCCCCAGTGCGAGAGATGAGGAAGGGTCCGCGGCGTCACCGGTTCGCCACGCGGTCCTGCGCCCGTGCGGTGATCACGATTCGCTCGCTGGCTCGCTCATTGCGAGGATCCTCTCGTGCACCTGCTCGACAATCCGGTGTGGCATGCCCTCACCGGTCCGCAGCAAAAGGTAGCGGAAGGCGGTTCTGGCGCCCTCCGGTACGCCCCGGAGGTCGCCGCGTTTGCGGCAGTTCCAGATGAGCCGCTCACCACGACGTGGGACGACCTCCGCGATCTCGTCGGGCCCCTCGGCGCAGCAGTGCTCTTCGCGCGACCGGCGGGCGTACCCGATGGCTGGGAGGAGTTGTTCCGGATACCGACCTTGCAGATGGTGGCGAACGGCGTCGAGCCGATGACCGCCGCGGACGCGCGTCTGCTCGATCCCGACGACGTCGACGACATGCTCGCACTGGTGGGTCGCACCCACCCCGGCCCGTTCGAACGGCGCACGATCGAGCTAGGGGACTACCTGGGCATTCGCGACGACGATGGCGTCCTCATCGCAATGGCCGGCATGCGGATGTGCCTTCCGGGCTACACGGAGATCAGCGCGGTCTGTACCGACGAGGTGGCCCGCGGTCGGGGCCTCGCCACCGCGCTCGTGCGCGACCTGGTCGGCCGCATTCTCGACCGGGGGGACACGCCGATCCTCCACGTGATGTCCACGAACGTCGGCGCGATCCGGATCTACGACGAGCTCGGGTTCGAGACCCGCCGAGAACAGGACGTCATCGGCCTGCGCCCGCCCTAGTGCCCCGCACTAGCATCCCGATCGTGCCGGATAGCACCGTTCTCGTGGTCGATGACGACCCAGTGATCCTCAAGCTCCTCGAGGTGAACTTCGAGATGGAGGGCTTCACCGTACTCACGGCCAAGGACGGCGAGGAGGGCATCGAGGTGGCTCGCAGCGAGCAGCCCGACCTGATCGTCAGCGACATCATGATGCCGAAGAAGTCCGGGCTCGAGCTGGTCATCGACCTCAAGAGTGATCCGCGCACGAGCGAGATCCCGATCATCCTCCTGTCGGCCAAGGCGCAGAATGCCGACGTGCGCTCAGGTATGGATGCGGGCGCAGACGACTACGTCACCAAGCCGTTCGAGCCGCTGGATCTCGTCGATCGCGTGAACCGGTTGCTCGAGGCACGCGCCTCGAAGCGATCCTCCTAGACCGGAATCCTCCGTGATCCGTGATGTCCTCGAGCGGTCGTTGCGCGACGCCCTTGTGGCCGCCGGCGTCGAGCCGCCCGCTGTCGTGCAACTCGAGCGACCGTCCCGCCGCGAACACGGCGATTGGTCGTCGAACGTCGCGCTTGCAACCGCGAAGGCTGTGGGCCGCAACCCCCGCGAACTGGCGACTGCCCTCGCCGAATGGCTCATGGCGCACCCCCCGTCCCACGTGGAGCGCGTCGAGCTCGCCGGTCCTGGGTTCGTCAACTTCCATCTTCGCCCGACCTGGTTGCACGACGTGTTGGTCGACGTCGTCGAAGCGGGTGAACAGAACTACGCGCGGACGGATGCTGGCGGTGGCCGGCGCGTCAACGTCGAGTTCGTCTCGGCCAACCCGACTGGTCCTCTCCACGCCGGCGGTGGTCGATGGGCGGCGTACGGCGACGCGCTGTCGAGGGTGCTCGAGCGCTGCGGCCACGAGGTTCACCGCGAGTACTACCTGAACGACCGGGGCACGCAGATGCGCCTGTTCGGGGACTCCCTGGCCGCACGCAAGCGTGGCGACGACCCCCCGGAGGACGGCTACCAAGGCGAGTACGTCCAGGAATGGGCCGCGGAGATGCCCGACGGCGCCGATCCTGCTGAATGGGGTTACGAACGGGTGAAGCGCGACCTGCGCGAAACGCTCGAGCGGATCGGTGTGCGCTTCGATACGTGGTTCAGCGAACGAACGCTCGTCGAGTCGGGCGCCGTCGAAGCCACACTCGCGGAGCTACGCGCGAACGACATGGCGTACGACGCGGACGGCGCGGTCTGGATTCGCACGGAGCAGTTCGGTGATCGCAAGGATCAGGTGATCGTGCGGTCCGATGGTGAGCCTGCGTACTTGCTACCCGACCTCGCCTACCACCGTGACAAGTTCTCTCGCGGGTTCGACCTGCTCATCGATGTTTGGGGTGCCGACCATCACGGCTACATGCCGAGCCTCAAGGCGGGCCTGCGTTGTCTCGGCCACGAGCCGGACGAGTTGGAGATCATCCTCGGACAACTCGTCGTACTCATGCGTGATGGTCAACCGGTGCGGTTGTCCAAGCGCGCCGGAGATCTGGTGCTCCTGTCCGACTTGGTCGACGCCGTCGGTCCCGACGTTGCCCGACTCACGTTTCTGCTGCAGTCTCTCGACACGCGACAGACGATCGACCTCGGCGTGATCACCGCGCAGTCGATGGACAACCCCGTGTACTACGTGCAGATGGCGCATGCTCGCATCGCGGGGATTGCGCGCCGCGCCACTGCGGTTGGCGTCGAACGCGTTGCGCTGGCTGACGCCGATCTCCGCCTGCTCACCCACGAGCGCGAGCTCGACCTGTTGCGCTCGCTGTCCGAGCTGCCCGACACGGTGGCATTGGCGTGCACTGATCGTGCGCCTCACCGGATCGCGACGTGGGTGCGCGAATTGGCCGGCGCGCTTCACGGCTTCTACCACGACTGCTATGTGATCGGAGAGGGCGTGGGCGCGGAGCTCACGCAAGCACGGCTGTGGCTCGTCGAGGCGACTCGCATTGGCTTGGCCATCGGCCTCGATCTCCTCGGCGTGTCCGCACCGGAATCGATGTAAGCGTGGCGAGGCCGGTTCCGAGCAACCTGTTGCCGGACACCGCCGCGGTCGGTGACGACGGTTGGCTCACGATCGGCGGCTGCTCGATGGCCGACTTGGCTCACGAGTTCGGCACGCCCCTGTTCGTCTACGACGAATCCCACCTACGGGCGCGGTGCAAGGAAGCTGTGGCCGCATTCCCGGACGGCGTGGCGTACGCGACGAAGGCGTTCTTGTGTCGCGCCATGGCTCGTCTTGCGCTCGAGGAAGGCATGAAGCTGGATGTCGCGACCCATGGCGAACTGCATGTTGCGCTCGCGGCTGGAGCGGCCGGCGATCAACTGGTGCTGCACGGCAACAACAAGAGCATCGACGAGCTGCGAGCAGCGCGCGAGGTCGGTGCCACGATTGTCGTCGACAGTTTTGACGAGCTCGATCGTCTCGAACAGCTGCACCGCGGGGATGGTGTCGCACCGCGAGCTCTCGTGCGGATCACGCCCGGCGTCGAGGCTCATACCCACGAGTTCATCCGCACCGGCCAGGCTGACTCGAAGTTCGGCTTCGGTGTGGCCTCGGGCGATGCCGCAAAGGCGATCGATCGCGCAGGCGCGTCGGCGGCCATCGACTTCGACGGAGTCCACCTGCACATCGGCAGTCAGGTCTTCGTCGCCGACTTCTTCCATCAGGCCGTCGACGTCGTTGCTCCGTTCGTGCGCGACCTCGAGCTGGGGGAGTTGTCGATCGGCGGGGGACTTGGCGTCGCCTACGTCGACGGCGAGGAGGCTCCGACCATCACGCAGTGGGCCCGATCGGTGCGCGACGCCAGCACGGCCGCCGGCATCCGAGCCCGCATCACCGCCGAGCCGGGGCGGGCCATCGTCGCCGCCGCGGCCGTCACGCTGTACACCGTCGGCACCATCAAGGAGCTCCCCGAGATCCGCACGTACGTCGCCGTCGACGGTGGGATGAGCGACAACCCGCGGCCGGTGCTGTACGGCAGCGGCTACGAGGCCTTCCTCCCGAGGACTCCCTTTGCTGACCGGCCTCGGTCGGTGCGGATCGTCGGCAAGCACTGCGAGTCGGGCGACGTGCTGGTGAGAGAAGCCCAGGTGCCCGCTCACGTTGCCGTCGGCGACGTGCTGGCGACGCCGGTCACGGGGGCCTACGGCCACTCGATGGGGTCGAACTACAACAAGGTTCTCCGGCCCGCGGTGGTCTTCGTCACCGGCGGTGCGGCCCGGTTGGTCGTCCGCCGGGAAGAGCTGTCCGACCTGCTGGTCACTGATCTCGGCTGAAACCGTAAGATCCAGGGGACAGAGACGTTTCAGAACGCGCGGGCAAACGCATCCCATCACACCTATTCGTGGAGGATTTCCTTGTCCGTGTTCCGCAGACTGAGCCATGTCGCTGGCGTGGCTGTCGTCGTCCTCGCTGCTCTCGGCGGCTTCACCACCGCCACGACCTTGGCTGTCTCCGCCGCTCCCACCTGGGCGCCGGCGGCAACCGCCCCCATCCATCCCGGGGTCCAAACCCGCACTACCTCTGGACAGTGCACGGCGAACTTCGTGTTCACCGACGCGTCGAACAACGTGTACATCGGCCAGGCCGCCCACTGCACCGGTACCGGTGCGGCCAACGACACCAACGGGTGCACGGCAAAGTCGTTGCCGCTTGGCGCGACGGTGAACCTCGGGCCTGACTCCACCGCCCCGATCGCGGTCGGCACGATGGTCTACAACTCGTGGCTCACGATGCAGTC